>SACC01000161.1 GCA_009928745.1 Clostridia bacterium | reverse complement strand
AACCGCCACGATTAATACGAGCGCAAATATTTTTGTAATTAACTTCATTTTGCATTCCCTCCATTTGTTTTCTTCTTAAAATTAACCATTATTAGTGTGGTTAGTACAACAATAAATATTATTGAGAAAATTGCGGGCCAAAAGGCTTGGAATCCTTGACTTTTCGTATCCTCATAAAGATATGTGCTTATAGTGTTGATACCGCTGGATGCGCCTTTGTTGATCTGGGTTATAATAAAATCATCGAGCGATATAGTGAAAGACATAATAAAGCCAGTTAAAATACTTGGTATCAGCATAGGAACTTGGACTTTAAGTAGGGCTTTTGTCGGATTAGCGCCGAGATCCAGCGCCGCTTCATAAACATTGGGATCCATCTGATAAAGCCGCGGCAGCACCGAAAGCACTACATACGGAGTGCAAAAAGTAATATGCCCGATAATCAGCCTTGTATATCCGCTGGGGAAAGAAAAGGTTACGAAGAAAATCATTAGGGATACCGCCATAACAATTTCTGAATTTATGATAGGGAGTTGATTCATTCCTGCCACAAAGCGCTGACCTCTTTTGCCAAGATGGAACATGCCGATAGCTGCGACCGAGCCCATTACCGTAGCGATAATTGAGGAAACCAAAGCAATAATAAGGGTATTTTTAATAGCGTCAAAAAGCACTGGACTGCTGCGGCTTGTGAATATGGCAAGATAATTATCAAATGTAAAAGTGCCAGCAAGCGAAAACCTGCTGCCGCTTGAAAAGAATGACAATATAATAATAAGAACGATAGGCGCGTACATAAAGGCGAGCACTAATAATAGATAGGATTTTCCCAACATTTTTTTTACCATACTGCGCTACCTCCCTGATTATTTTTATTCATTCGGGAGATTATCGTATTGGATATTATTACCATTACCAGCATAATAAGGGACATAACGCTGCCTATTCCATAGGTGCTGCTGCTTTGGAACATATAATTGATGGTATCGCCGAAAAGGGTGATACGGCGGTTAGACAATATCTCTGTAATTGCAAAGGTTGATATTGTAGGGATAAAGACCATAGTTATTCCGCTGATTATACCCGGCACAGAGAGGGGCAGAATAGTCTTTAGGAAAACAACAAAACTGTTGGCGCCCAAGTCCTCCGATGCTTCAATATAGCTTTTGTCAATATTACTTAGCGTAGTGTGCAGCGGTAAAATCATAAAGGGAAGATAATTGTATACCATACCGACAAGCACCGCTGACCAACCTAGCGGCATGTCTAATATCTGGAATATTGCCTTAGTCGAAAGCGTGCGTATAAGAAAGTTGACCCACATAGGTATTATAAAAAGTAAAGCAATAACCTTGCTTGAGCTAAATTGCGTAAGAAAGTATGCAACGGGATATCCGATTAACAAACAGACGGCGGTAGTAAATAAGCCAACAAGTATTGATCTTTCAAGTACTGTTATACTGCTGCTGTCTTTAAAGAAAGCGACAAAATTGCCTAGCGAAAACTCACCGTTTACCTTAAATGCGTTAATCAATATAAGGAATAAAGGGGTAACGATAAAAATAAGCATAAAAAGCACATAAGGATAGGAAAATACCTTACGGGTAAAGCGAAAGCTTTTTAATTTTGCAAACGCTTGCTTATTCATCTTTGGACCTCTCGATCTGTTTTACAATTATATTCTCAGGTTTCACCGATATGCCAACGCGGTCGCCTTTCATCCAGTCGTCTTCGGTGTCGATGAAAAAGTCGTAATAATCGTCTGTGCGTACAACGCATTGAAAATAACTGCCCTTGTAGATTGAGTTAATAACCTCTGCGCCGATAATGCCGTCGCTTTCGTCATCGTGTAGCACCACATCGTCAAAATCAATCTGAACCATGACAGAAGTGCCTGAGGGCAAATCGCTGTTGCAAGGGAAACGACCGCCGCTAATCTCCACAATACCGCAATCCCACATTTCGGTAAAAATCTCGTTGATTATACGGGATTTGTGCATTATATGAAGATCTGTAGGCGCAATATATATGCCGATTTTTTCGCCTGCGCGGCACTCGACATTGTCGTAAAGCATTATTTCGTTGCGCTCCTCGCCATATGTCATAACTGTAGTGTGATAGTGGGTTCCTTTGAATACGCAAGAAGTTACTTCGGCGTGGAACATAGCTCTTTCGTTGTCTGCTTTTAACACATATATATCTTCAGGACGGATAATAACATCAATCGGTTCGTTCCTTTTGAAGCCTTTATCCACGCATTCAAGCTTTGCTCCTGCGAACTCAACAAGATAATCTTTACGCATTATGCCGCTGAAAATATTGGATTCGCCGATAAAATCTGCAACAAAAGCGTTGGCAGGCTCGTCGTAAACCTTTTTTGGAGAGCCGATTTGCTGCACTACACCGTCTTTCATTACAATTATCGTATCGCTCATTGTTAGCGCTTCTTCCTGATCGTGTGTGACATAAATAAAAGTTATGCCCAGTCTTTTGTGCATATCCATAAGCTCAAGCTGCATATCCTTACGCATTTTGAGATCAAGCGCGCCGAGAGGCTCGTCAAGCAATAGAACCTCAGGCTCGTTAACGAGCGCGCGGGCTATCGCTACGCGCTGCATCTGACCGCCGGACAGACTGCTCACATTGCGGTGACCGTAATCGGCAAGATCAACAAGCAAAAGCGCCTTATTAACTTTTTCAGCAATCTCTTGCTTGGTATATTTGCGCGTGAGATTTTGCGTAATACCTTTTTTGTCTGTTTTGGTATATGGAATTTTTTTCAATTTCAAACCGAATGCGATATTATTAAAGACATTGAGATGCGGAAATAGCGCATATCTCTGAAAAACAGTGTTAACTGGTCTTTTATGGGGCGGTAACTTGGTAATATCCTCTCCCGCAAATAATACCTGACCTTCGCTGGGCAGCTCAAAGCCCGCAATCATACGGAGCGTTGTAGTCTTACCGCAGCCCGACGGTCCGAGAAAGGTTACGAATTCACCCTTTTTGATAGATAAAGACAAATTCTTGACAACAGGCTTGCCGTCATAATATTTGCTTACCTTTTTTAGCTCGATAATTTTGTCATTTGTCATTTTGTCCTCACTGTACTAGAAGTTGCTGGGAGTAGTTACCCATAATATTTTTGATTTACCACTCGAAACATTGACGATTTTGTGCTCTTTGTCACCTGTAATATAAAATGCTTCACCTTTTTTCGCCTTGTAACTGTAATCACCCGCCGTTATCATTATTCTGCCCTCAAGGACATAGCCAAACTCTTCGCCCTCAAAAGGATAGCGGATATCCGAGCTGCCGTTCTCGGGTAATATCAATATAATAGGTTCCATTTCGTTCTTCTGTGAATTGGGAATCAGCCAAATATTAATGCCGTCACCGTTCTGTGATTCAAAAAAATCACTTTGCGAAAATACTATTTTCTCCTCTTTCTGTTCAGCAAAAAAACGCTGAGGCGTTATGCCCAGCACATTAAGAATATCAATAAGCGTAGCTATTGAAGGAGAGGAAATGTCGTTTTCCAGTTGGCTGATATAACCCTTGGTTAACTCGCAGCGACCGGCAAGGTCTTCCTGCGTAAGTCCGCGCTGAAGGCGGAATTCTTTTATCTTTTGACCAATATTCATCACTCACCCGTTTCGGTAAAATTTGCATATTGCAGTTGAACAATGGAATGATTATATATTTACAAGATTAGTATTGTCAAACGATTTTATTATTTTTACTAAACAAAAATAAGTTTAGTAATACTAAACTCATTGTTTTATAAATTTTTATTTACCGCTGAATAAAAGAGTAGAATAATAATATCAAAATAATGATAAAAGATACTTTGTTAAATAGTTAAAATATTGCTGATTTTTCCGTTATTAAATTCAAAATTATAATAGGTGACTTTACCACTTTTTCCGACAAGCGCGAGCGCTGCGTTTTCCTTGCCGTATTTCGGGTAGGTAATTTCTCTAATTTCACCGAAGAAATCCGCAAGCATTGCGGCATTCTCGGCAAGCTCATCTGATAAAAGGCTTTATGTGTTTGACTCTAGCGGGACACTTTATTTTGCGGTTCCAAGAGGCACGAAGACCGTGAAGCTTGAAGCCAGCGGCGTCTTGCGTGAG
>SACC01000160.1 GCA_009928745.1 Clostridia bacterium | reverse complement strand
CCTTTCTTCCGCCTCAGTTCGCATACGCGAACCCTTACAATACTATATTATCATTACAACCGAGCTATGTCAACAGAAATTTATGTATTTTTATTTTTTTCTACGAATATTTTTATTGCATCGAAGGTATCCGCGCTTATTACATGTTCGATACGGCAAGCGTCAGTTTCGGCAGTCTTTTCATTTATTCCAAGCAATATCAAAAACTCATTAAGTATATTGTGCCTGACATATACCTCTTGGGCGCGCCTTATTCCCGATTCGGTGAAAGTAATCGCTCCTGAGCCTGGCGCAATAATAATTAGTCCTGCATTCTGCAATATATTGACCGCGCGCGACACGCTGGATTTGCTATAGCCTAGCTCATTGACAATATCAACAGAACGCACATTGCCTTTCTGTTGTTGCAGTAAAAGTATAGTTTCCAGATAGTTTTCGCCCGATTCGTGAATATTCATTGTTTATCACCCCTTAACATTATATCATAATATTGCAAAATAATTGCATAAAATCAAATTCCTCTTAGTTCGCAAGGGTAGCCTTTTTCGTTAAGCGCTTTACATACGTTACGTAAATATTCGGGAGGATGCGCTTTTATTTCCTTGTATTCCTCTATAGGCACATACTGCTGAATATAATAATTCTTGCAGCCCTTAATAGTCTCCGCAATACAAAATATATCCTCAATACTAAGTGTAGATACAAAGGTTGTTCTGAATTCGCATTCTATATTATTAATCAGCAGTCCGATACTCTGTTGGATATTGTTAATCTGAATTGGATTTATCGGAGAAATTTCGCCGTATTTATCAAGCGGCGCTTTGATATCCATTGCGACATAGTCAAGCAGCGGCAACAACTTCAACAAAACCTCATAATTCGTGCCGTTTGTGTCAAGTTTTACCTTCAAACCTAATTCTTTAATCTTTTTTATAAAAGCAATTAGTTCGTCTGTATTGGCTAAAGTCGGCTCACCGCCACTGATTACGACCGCGTCAAGAAAATCTTTGTTTTTCCTTATGCGTTCAAAGACAGCTTCTTCGCTATAATTATCCTTTGATTTTAATATCCATTTATTATGACAGTACCAGCAATCAAGATTGCAGCCGCTGATAAACACAACGGCTGCAATATTGTCTGGATAATCTACAAATGAATTAGGGTTAAAGCCTGCTATATGCATTATTACTCCTTGTCTATTTATATAATAACATTGTCTATTTGCTCGTTCTTAATAACGAACTTGACTCTCTCCTTGAATTCCTCTTTCTTGCCCTCGTTGTAATTCTCAATAGGTCTCAAGTATCCGGTAACCCTAGAATAAATCTCGGTTTTGCCGTTGCATACGGGACATTTATAATGCTCTCCAGCAATATATCCGTGATCATTACAGATGCTGAACGTGGGTGTTATCGAAATATAAGGCATATGCGTATTGCTGAATATTTTCTTAATCAGTTTTTTGCATGTATTGATATCGTTAATTCTTTCGCCGAGATAAATATGCTGTACTGTGCCGCCGGTATATAAGGATTGTATCTCGTCCTGCAATCTTACGCATTCCATGATGTCATCTGTGTAATTAGCCGGTAGCTGAGCAGAATTGGTGTAATAAGGGACTTCCTTACCGCTCGCCTTAACTTTCCCGCCGAATTTTTGAGCGTCACTCTTTGCAAGACGGTAGCTAGTGCCTTCTGCAGGGGACGCTTCAAGATTATAGCTCATCCCGGTCTCTGATTGGAACTCCATCATTAATTCGCGGAGATACTTCAATACTTTGATAGAAAACTCCAAGCCCTCGGGAGTGCCGATATCTTTATCCATAAAGTTGAGCAGCGCTTCGTTCATACCGACAATGCCTATTGTGTTAAAATGATTGGTCCAAAATGCGCCGGTACGCTCCTTAACGCTTCTTAAATAGTGCGTGGAATAGGGATATAAGCCCTTATTGCTCTGGTCTTCAATTATTTTTCTCTTGATTTCGAGCGAATTCTTAGCTAATAGCGCTACGTGTTTGAGTTTTGCAAAAAACTCATTCTCATTCCTTGAAGTATAGCCTATACGCGGCATATTGATTGTAACAACACCAATTGAACCTGTCATTGGATTGCTGCCGAAAAGTCCGCCGCCTCTCTTGCGCAATTCTCTTACATCCAGTCTTAATCTGCAACACATGGATACTGCGTCTTCTGGAGAAAGGTCGCTGTTGACATAGTTGGCAAAATACGGAATACCGTACTTGCAGGTAATCTCCATAAACCTGTCGACAACGGGACTGTTCCAGTCAAAATCCTTGGTAATATTGATTGTAGGAATCGGGAAAGTGAATACTCTGCCCTTCGCGTCGCCTGCAAGCATTACTTCGCAGAAAGCCTCGTTGAACATATCCATCTCAGCCTGGAACTCCTTGTATGTCTCCGTCATATATTTACCGGCATATACTACAGGCTGTTCTGCAAATGTATGCGGTACTCTGATATCGAAGGTAAGATTGGAGAACGGGCACTGAAAACCTACGCGTGTAGGCACGTTCATATTGAATACGAACTCTTGAACGCATTGCTTGACTTGAGTATAAGTCATATTGTCGTACTTGATAAAAGGCGCGCAATAAGTATCAATACTGCTCCAGGCTTGTGCGCCTGCCGTCTCGCCCTGCGTGGTAAAGGTAGAATTGACAACCTGACCCAAGAAAGCGCGCATATGCTTCGCCGGCTTTGATTCCACTTTGCCCTCAACACCGCCAAAACCCTCAAGCAACAAATGTTTTAGATCCCAGCCTGCGCAATAAGGTCCGAAAAAGCCCAGATCGTGCAAGTGCAAATCACCGTCTTCGTGCGCCTTTCTGATTTCCTCAGGATATACATCGTTGAGCCAATATTTCTTGGTAAAGGTCTCGCGGATATAATTGTTAAGTCCGTTGACGCTCTTTTGCATATTGGCGTTCTCTTTCACATTCCAGTCTGCCTCGGTGAGATAGTTGGTGAACATGCCAACAGTAGCCTCAATGAGGGCATTGGACTCGCGCACCTGCTTTCTTCTCTCGCGGTAAAGAATGTATGACTTCGCCGCAGCAGAGTGATTCTGTTCCATCAACACTTTCTCAACTGCATCCTGAATATCTTCAATAGTGGGCGATGTGCCGTCCGGGAATCTTGCGTTAAGCTGATTCGATACCATATCGGCGCATTTGAACGCGTTGACAGTATCGTCATTGCTGGCAATAGCCGCCTTGTTAATAGCCGCAGCTATCTTATTGACATCATAACTGTCTGTTCTCCCGTCTCTTTTAACTATTGTCCTAACCATAATGAATCTCCTTGTAAATCGTCGTAGTTATAATATACCATACACAACATATAGTTGTCAATAGCATTTTCATAACAATATATTGTGTTTTGTGTTAATTTTTTAATTACTAAGAAAATCAGTAATTATTGCTATTTTTGATATTATATTTGTACTTTTTATTGTTTTTGCTGGAAAGCTACAACTATGTAAAAAATAAAAAATTTGAGCGACGGCAAACCTTGCCGCAAAAGCCTCTATATCTATACTATACCATTATTATTAATATAGTTCAATATAGTTATTAGTAATTTTTTTGCTAATGTTTTGTCAGCCCTTCTTTACAAAACAAATAAAAAATTTTATAATTAAATTAGGAAATGTGCATTATAGCTATTATTTTGTATTGTATTGAAGGAGTTAGCGAAGTGAAAATTTTTGGAAAAGAAAGATTATGCTATTTATTAAAGGTTTTTGAAAAAGAAAAATATAGAAATGAATTTATAGAAGGAAATTTGTATTTAAATAGTAGTGGCTATTTTAATGAATTAGATAATAAACATCGTGGTGATAAATATGATGGAAAAAAAATTCAATTTAATACTGAGATTTCTATCAATGGATCAATGTATAACGCTAAATCAATTGTTAGTGGTTTTATTGGAGATGATAAAATACCAATCCTATGCGCTACTATATTAGACGAATTAGTATTAGAAGAAAAATATTTAGATTGTTTTATTCTAAAAAATAAAATTAAAGAAGAATTAACAAAGTTTGGAAAATACGGATTGTTGTTTTTATACGGAGAATTACACGATAACCTGAAAACTTTAGACGACTTTGTAAAATTTGATCAAGGAAAAGTTAATTATGTTGAAATTGGAAATCAAGAATATTATAATTTGTTAAAAGAAAAT
>SACC01000159.1 GCA_009928745.1 Clostridia bacterium | reverse complement strand
ATGCAATATGGGCTGCCGGGCCGCCGAAAGAAAATGCACCAAGCTTTAAAAACACCAGGGCGATTTCTTTAAGCCGTTTTAACTTTTCATTTTTATCTAAAGACTTATACTCCTTATTTACAAACATTCTAACCTCTTTTCAATAACCACCCTTATTTACTGTTTCAGCTGCTGTTCCTTATTAAAAAAAGTCCGGTAACCCCAATGCAGCATAATAAATACGGTTAAGGCCACCGCGCCCAAAATCCCCAGCACAAAGCCTTGCGTAAGGAAAATAACGCTTGCGGCGCTGTCTTTTATACCCATTGCCTTAAGGATACCTATCTGTTTGGATTTTTGAAGTACGGATATCGCAAGCACGCTCGCAATGCCCAAGACAACTGCTATAATAACAAAAACCTGTATCATAATGCTGGATACGCTTTGTCCGGAAAGTCCGCTTAACAGCTCTCCGTTTTCGCCTTGCCACTCTACCACTTTTAGCCCTGTTACCAAAGGCAATGCCGCTACTGTGTCAGCCAAGTCAACGGACTGAAATACATCGTTTATCTGTACCTCTATCGAACTCGCAACATCGGGTATGTTAAACAGCGCTTGCGCGGTGCTGATATCTGTAATTACCCAAGATCTGTTGATAGCCGATACCTTGAGGTCGAATACTCCCGATATAACTAATGGCTTGTTGCCTATATCGGGAACAAATACCGTAATCGTATCGCCCAGCGCAAAGCCGCCCGAATCAAACAAAGTTTTGCCTATTATTGCGGTATTGCCGCCGCTAGGCAGCTCGCCTGATGTAAGCGCGCTATTAAGTTTGTATATAATGTTTGCGCCGCTCACCGTTACCCCGCGCACAAGCAAGGATATATTCTCGCTGTTAATATTAATTAAAGCGGGATTGTCAAGCGTTGCAGATGCAACTTTTACGCCTACCACATTACCGATTTCGTCTATGATTGCGTCGTAATCTGAGATATTAGCGCTACCCTCCGCGCGTATTGTTATATGTGACGCGCTGCCTATAGTTTTGTCTATGAGGCTTGTCTGTAAGCCTTGAATAAGCAAGCCTATGAATATTTGCACTGACACGCCTATTGCGATGCCAAGCGTTATAAGCAAGGTTTGACCTTTAGCCGATTTTAAGAATCGTAAAGCAATCTTAAAAGGAAGTAACATATTATTTTACCTCCTGTATAAGCTTTTCGACATCGCCGTAAGTATTAGCCAGCCTGTCAGCGCCGATCTCTTTTATATCGGGATTATTTACAAATGCGTTGCCGCCAACGACAATCAGCGGTCTTACCTCAGCTATCGCGCATACTGCTGCGATAGTGCGTTTTGCAGAAATAATGTTATAATAATTTGTCACGCTAAGCGCAAGTATTTTGGGTCGTATCTCATTGATTGCGTAGATAAATTCTTCCTTGGGCGTACTGCTGCCAACATATATAGAATCAAATCCGGCAAGCATAAAGAAGTCCGACGCCATACGCGCGCCAATCTCGTGGTATTCGCCGTCCGGACATACTATAACCGCCGTGCCGTGTCTCTCACCGTTGAACAGTTTTTGGCGCAGCTTGACAATATAAGGATAAGCGCATTCGAGTATTGTACGCACAATAGAGCTGCGGACATGCTCTTTCCAGATACAAATCTTCTTATCTTTCAGGTTGCATTTCAGCTCGTTTAAGGAGCGCTCCAATATCTTAGTATAGATATCCACAAAAGTTTCTATGCTTTGCGCTTTTTCAAATGCCTCTATAATCAAGCTTACTGCCTTTTCCTTGTTCTCGTCATCTAGATATGCGCTGAACATTTCATAAAGCTTCTCCATAATCTCCTCTCTTGTATATAGTTATTATATAATTACAATACCATAAATTCAGATATTTTTCAATAGCGACTTAGCGGAGATGGAATCACTTATTTATTTGATTAGCAGATATTTTCAAACAAGTTGCAAAGTAACTATTGACAAATCGAAATGCATATGATATTGTATTACTGTATTAGTCAAGCGATACAGTGTCATAAGGGGAAATCGGGAGAAAATATGCAATTCAAACAAAACGAAACAATATATACGCAAATTGAAAAATATTTGAAAAAAAGAATATTTACCGGAGAATGTGCTCCGGGAGAACGTTTGCCGGCGATTAGGGAATTCGCCGTCTTGATGAAGGTCAATCCGAATACCATTGTTAAGGTCTATGCCGATCTTGAGCAAGAAGAATTGATTTTTTCCGAACGCACTAATGGCAAATTCGTTACGGATAATATTGAGCTCTTAAGGGTGGAAAAATCTAAATTTATACAAAATGAGGTAAGGGATTTTTTGAGTAGTATAAAGGATATGACCGAAAATGAGCAGGACATAATTAATTATATCAGGGAGAATTATGGAAACGTTTAATATTGATATCAAAGAAAAAAAATACTTTAATAATAAAGTGCTTCAAGACTTTACGCTGAATATGCCTTACGGCTCGATTGTGGGACTTCTCGGCTTGAACGGCACGGGAAAAACAACGCTGTTTGACTGCATTGCAGGGCTGGAGGCGTACAGGGGTAATATGTTTGGGCTTAGCTGCGGGGAATTTTCTTATATGTGCATCAGGCGTAATCTTTTCTCGGACATGAGTATTAAGGATGCGGTCAATTTTTACGCTGACTTTTATAAAGACTTTGACAAGAAAACCGCGCTTAAAGAACTAGCCGCAACTAGATTAAATATAAAACAAAGCATCAGAAGTTTGTCTGCCGGGCAATACAGGATAGTAACTTTTATATTGGCGATAAATTGCGATTCGAAAATATATCTTTTTGATGAGCCGCTTAGCAATCTAGATATAATATATAAAAATTTTGTTATAGAGAAATTAATTAGTACGATAAGCGAGGAGAAAATCTACATTGTGGCAAGTCACGAGCTTCCCGATCTTGAAAACGTTTTTTCACATATTGCGGTAATTAAGGAAAAAGAATGCGCGCCGTTAATTGGTGTGGAAGAAATAAGGGAGCAAGGCAAATCCATATCGGATTATTACAAGGGGGAAGTAATATGCTGAAGATAATCAAATACGACCTGAAAAGCACGGGAATAATAATGACTGTTATGTGTATGGCGGCGCTTGTAATCAACGTTATATTCTGGTGCATATTATCGAATGCAGATGCAATGCAAATTTCGGGAAAATTGGATAGCGGCGGAACATTTAATGTAATTTGTTATTGCATTTTTGTCATTACGATAGTGGGCAATATGTGGCGCAGAATGAACAGCAACACAGAGCTATTTGAGATGGCGGGAGTATCCGCCCTTAAGGTCGGTGCGGCGCGTATGCTGACCGTATTTGTATCCGTTTCGCTTTTCGCCATACTTCTGACACTTGGGGAAAACATTTTATTTAAGATTTATAATATGAGGGTTGAGGAATTAGCAAGCGAAGCTGAAGAATATATTTATATAATTTCACAAACAAGTACAAACGAAACAATGTTCTCAATGTTTGCCGTTAACAATATGCGATGGACCAATATATTTACCCCGTTGTTTGCGGGATTATACGCTTCAATATTGTTCACCACTTCCTTTCTTTTCGCCACGGTTAACCGCAGGTTCAAAAACATGTTTGCCTCCTCGGTGCTCCTTGCGGGGGTTGTGGTTCTTGTACTCGTATTGAACTTTGGGGTGCTTAACAAAATCAATCTTTATGTTCCCGAGCTTAATCTCAACAAATTGGGTGTCGGCGGGTTGATTATTGAGCGGTTCGGGAGCGAATTCGGAAACATTGATTATAACAACGTATTATATATGCTTAATCCTAATATGCTCAATATGGGCTTTCTTTTGTTTCAAAGTCTTTACGTTGGGCTGATGTTCTCCGTCTATTCGATAAGGAGGAAAGCAATATGAAGCTGTTGAACAAATATAAAAAGCTAATAATTGTATCCATAATATTCGTTATGCTTACGATATACGTAATAATACTTGTAGACCGACAATACGGCAATTTTCCAAGAGCCGAATTGGTATTAGGAGAGGAAGGAGAAATTCTTACCCCAATACATCTTAAGATAGGGGAAGAATACGATTTGAATGACACGCTGAAAGCAGCCAAAACTAAGCTGGATAAAACCTTGCTAAAGCAGCTTGACGGAGCATTCTCATTGACTGTCAGCAAAATGCCAGTACTGGAGCGCAACGGGAACAAGATTAAGGCGCTTGAGTGCGGGACTGGGACAATAC
>SACC01000158.1 GCA_009928745.1 Clostridia bacterium | reverse complement strand
TTAACATCGGCACAATGTTTATGCCCGCGATAAGCAAGGTTGTTACAGGCTTACTTGATTTAGCAAGAGGTTCGGCAGGAGCGGGCGAAACGCTCAAGTTTGGAATAATTGATGCAATTAATGCGGTTATTGCTTACTTGCCTAAAATCGGCGAATTCGCGGGTAAAATTATACCGTTAATAGTAGATACAGTTATATCCACATTACCGTCGCTAGTTGACGCTGCGATACAGATTGTAGTATCATTAGCGGATATGCTTATTGAGTATCTGCCTGAATTGATACCCGCGGCAATCGGAATGATATTAACGCTCGTGCAAGGTTTGATTGATAACTTGCCGTTATTAATTGATACGGCGATAGACTTAATACTTGCGATAGTTGAGGGACTGATTAATTCATTACAATTAATAATAGATATGGCTCCAGATATAATAATATCGTTAGTAGATGGGATTGTCGGTGCATTACCAAAACTAATCGACGCTGCGGTCGATATTATATTCGCACTTGTTGATTATTTAACTGACCCAGATAATATTGATGAAATCATATCGGCAGCGGTAACGATAATTGGTGCGTTAGCAACTGGATTAATTGACAATGTGTCTACAATATTAGATAAGGTTCCTGAAATATTTACAAAATTAAAAAATAAATTCAAAGAAATTGACTGGGCAGAAATCGGCAAAAATATAATAAAAGGTATAGCAAATGGCTTTACCAATATTGGCAGTTTTGTTACGGACAAAATAAAGGACGCTGGAAGTTCTATCGCTGACGGGTTTAAGGATTTTTTCAAGATAAAATCACCGTCTAGGCTATTCCGCGACGAAGTGGGCAAATATATTCCGCAGGGTATTGCGGTAGGCGTTGAAAACGAAATGCCCGATACTGCGAACAGAATTAAGAAATCAATAAAAGACAACACGGACGTTGACGATATGGTTAATGGGTTTAACACCGTTAGCCGTATGAGAGCAAATAACTCACAGCCGATACAATTAACTGTGCCTGTGTATGTCGGAAATGAGGAATTAAAAACATATACATATAAAGCGGTCGACAGCGGAATGAAACAACGCGGGTTGCGTGATTTGAAAACGACGGGAGGATATAACACTTGATAAACTTAGGCGGATATGATTTTGAACTCGGAACGCTTGCGAACAATCCAAAATTCGGTTATATAGCAGAATACCGAGAGTATAAAACCGTTTCGGGCAAACTGCGACGAGACGTTAAAGGCGAACGTTTTCAAGGCACGTTTTCTTACGGGTATTTGACGGCAACGGAAATTAGCAATATAAATTCGTTGTTGGACACACAGAAAACAGCGGGGTATATTTCGGCTGAAATTGAAACAGCGGACGGAACGTTTACGGGCAATGTATTCTTGACGATTGACGACACGCAAGTTAGGTTTTCGGCGGGCAAGTGGGTAGATTGGAAAATTGTTATAACGGGGATTGATTTAATATGAGTATGTTTGACAGCGCGAAAGTATTATATAAATTAGTAGACCCGACTATCGCAACCGATACCCGAACCGATACGGCATCGTCCGATTCGGATTTTTCTGATACGGAAAATTTAGATAATTTGTTGAACAAGAAAAAAGGCGCATACTTAGAAAAAGATTATTTCGTTTTGGACGGGACGCATACTTTTTTGACGGCTTCGGACGATGTTGGCTGGGAAAGTTCTAATTTGTCCGATACCGACGGCGTGATTGCGGAAAGCGTTACCTTTGAATTTGCGAATACACACGATAGCTACGGATTAACTGTAAATTTCCCGACAAATAGTTTTGCAAAAGATTTTACGATTACATATTATGCGGGCGTTTCTGTATTAGAAACCGTAACCGTAACGGATAATGCAACCGCTAATTATCGCGACAATTCGGCTGTTTTCGGTTGGGATAAAATTGTTATCGCAATTACAAAAGTTAATCCACAGCAACGCGCGCGTATTTGGTCGGTTCGGTTCGGTATCAACGTCGAATGGAACGGCGACAATATTATTAAGATAACCGCGTCGAAAGTAACAGATTTGACAGCGGAGAAAGTCGAGTCGGGTGAAGTCGAATTCGACGTATATAATGACGGAGTATTTGACATACAAGACATAAAAGACTTATCGCCCGAGGCGCAACGGGATATCGGAATTGAGGTGTCTTTTAGGCGTTCGGGTGCTTACGTTAAATTTGGGACTTACAAGTCGGCAAGAATACAAGTTGCCGATAAAGGTAAATTGCTTACTATTTCTGGATATGACGAATTTAATCGTCTTGGACAAACATACTTCGAAATTGGTAAAATCCCGTCTGCACCAAAATCGCTCGGCGCGTGGGCTGAAGAAGTTGCTGCGGATTGCGGATTAGAACTCGAAATTGACGCGTCGTTATACGATATATACTCGAACGGTTATATCGGTTATGTTCCGCACCGTGAAGCGTTGAGATTAATCGCCGAAGCGGGAAACTGTATTCTCGTAGTTGACAGCGACGGGAAAAATTATATCAAGCCACACGTACCGTCTGTTTACGGCGCGATAACCGACGATAATTTAATCGCTGACAGCGGCGAAATATCTAACGCGGACAAACTGGACGGAGTAGTCGTTGAGCGGTACACATACGCATTATCAAGCACGGCGTCTGGACTTGCCGAAATACAAGGTATTGCCTTGACAGGTTCGCCGCAAACAATATGGATTGATTATTCTGTTTATCCCGCGGTGGTTGACTCGTTTGCGTCGTCTGCGAACATCACAATTGACAACGGCGCGTCGGTGTGGTATAGTGATAGAGCAAAGATAGTATTTACAGGCACAGCAACCGAAACGGGCTGGATAACGATACTAGGATACGCATATAATACGGCTACAACGAGTTATACAGAGGGTTCGAACGGAAACGTGAAGACTATATCAAACAGCCTTATAACCGAAGATAGCGTTGCGACATCAGTACTTGCTTATCAATGGAGCAGAGCTGAGAATAAATATAAATATACCGCTGACATTTATGTTGATTCGGACGGAAATCTTGGCGACAGTGCGGATTATGATGACAACACGATTTACATAACTAAAATCACGCGGTCGATTGATAGCGACGAAGCAAGCGAAACGGTCGAGGGGGTTGACGCATAAGTGGACGATTTAATTTACGACAGAACGCAAGCGGACGTCGCGAGCCTAACCGCAAAAGGGTATTATAATTTGTCCGATTTGGAACGAATAGCCGAGTGGGTGGAATTCTTATCGGACGAGTTCGGGCTAGGGCTATCCGCAACGGATTACACGCTTGGAGACTTGGTTGATATAGCGGAACTGCTTGCAAATGTTGCGGCGATACGGACAGGGCATACTTGGAGTTGGACACCAGCCGTTCCGAGCGCAACGGCTTGGAATTATGTAAAAGCAAACAATGTTGAGCAGATTCTACACGACGCGGAATTGTGGCGGGCAAATAAAATAGCTGGATATAGATATTGCGGAACATTCACTTGCGGAACAGCATTTGAGTTTTAGTTAGTATGGAGGAACATAAATGATTTGGAAAGATAGAATTAAGCAATATCCGCACAGATACACGCTTACAAATGTGAGCGGGTCGACTTATGATTTTGCGGAAGTAACGGGTGAAGTAATCGAAGCGGGAACGCCTGTTAACGCGGAGAACCTAAATAAACTGATACAGCGCGACGGTGACGATATAAAAGACACCGTTACGACTTTTGCTGAAGCAGGAACAAGAGAAAACATTGCGACAGGCGAAAAGACCTCTACAATATTTGGGAAGATAAAGAAGTGGCTTGCCGACCTCAAACCACACGCTTTTAATGACCTTGCAACTGTACAAGGCACGGAAACTGATAAAGCACCGACTAATAAACTGCTTACGGACAGTACTTGCGCCGCTTTTTATCGTAACTTGACAGATCCAAGGCTAGGTTTAACTACCACAAGCGATATGATAGCGCTAGCAACTGCAATGATAGATTTTTCAATCTTAGAAGCAACCGTTACTAGCGCATATACAAACATTTTGCCGCCTGTCCCTGTTTGCAAATTAAGAGTAGAAAAACACAGCGTTAACAGAATATCGGCGTTTGCAACCTATAAGGATTCAAATGTTACAACTCAATACTACTTTATAGGACACATTAAACTAGGTGACACATCTAGTCAATGGAGTGGGTGGGAGAAAATACTTACTAACAAAGTCATTTCCACCGTGATGCCCATATCCTCTGCCGCAGCAAGCAAT
>SACC01000002.1 GCA_009928745.1 Clostridia bacterium | reverse complement strand
CCTTACTCGTTGCTACTGCAATGATCATTAAAAGGGGTGAATTTTTAAGAAAAAGAAGGGGAAATATCACAAAGTGTTACGACTGATATTGTTCCCTTAAGTCCGACCGAATGCAAGGTACGGCATTCGCGTTTGGTCGGAACGGCTCGCTAATCAGTTGATTTTGTTGAACTGCTCCGAGGTTGTACGCATAAGTTTGGAGTACATTATATAGGTAATTATAGCCAAAAGCACGGTAATTATTGCCACGTACCAAACTTCCGAAATATATCTGCCGAGCAGCATATAAGGTGCAAAAATACTAGCGGCAATTAATAAGCCTATGAGCATTGTAATAAACACCGCCGAGCTTTGTTTTACCACTTGAATTTCGTTGGTGTAATGCAGATTATATTTTTTTAATCCTATCGTCATACCAAGCACCGCGCCAAAGGCGTTAATTGTTAAAGTATACAGCGTTAGCATAAAAATACCCAGCGCCTCTACTTTGAATACGACGCAAAGCAGCGTTGTTCCAATTAATGATAGAGGCAGGAATATTATCAGCTGCATAATTAGTTTGGCGGTAATTATCTGCGAGGGCTTGACAGGAATGCTTTTGTATATCCAAAAAGTTTCGCCTTCAAGCGAAATACTTACAGCAAGAGGCGAATTAAGCAGCGTGGTAAAGGCAATATACAACAGCGATACCGCAAGGATTGGCGCGTTGAGCATTGCGCTCAATGAGCCTGTAAATATATTGACTATTACGATAATTATCAGCATTAAAGGTCCTATGCAGGAATTAATCAGATAATTAGTGGATGAAATAAGTCTTTTTAACTCTTTTTTAAGCAGAACGCCCATAACATTGGTATTTGCGCTTTCTTTATATTCAAACTTCTTTGTCTTGGCGCTTCTAGCAAAGAAACTGCTCAGCTTGACATAATACTTTGAGCTTACTGCAACAAGCGCGGCTAGCGGTACTACGTTAACTGCAATAAAGCCCAAAAACGCCCAAAAGTTGTTGGCGCTTATCGCAGTTGACAGCAAATAATACGGAAAATACACAATACTTGCTACGGAGATGATTCTGCCGCTATTACCGGAAAGATATTGCATTATTTTTAGAGGATTACTCGATATTGTCATTACAAGCACTATAAACGCCAAGAAAAACACGATATAGAGAGGCTTGGCAAACCGTAAACTATTAAGGCTATTCAGTAGCATGCCTATTAAAAGTCCTATGGCAAAGGCAAATAGCGGAGTGAAAAAGAAGCCTAGGAAGGCATATATCACCATAGCGGCGTTAACTCCCGCAAATATAAAATAAACGGTCAGAAATGGTATATAAATCGGCGCGATATAGGCGTAGAGCAAAACCAGCACGCTGGTCATTTTTGTCAAAAAGATTTCGCTGGTTTTTATCGGCAAAGAAAGCAGCATATCGTGGTCTTTGGATTTGAAAATAAAATGAAAGCTGGATATTATGCTGTTCAAAAGGGTAAAAAACACTCCTCCTATTACCGCGAACATAATAAGCATATCGAGCATTCCGCTTGCAGCAAAGCTCTTACCCATCTGATACGCGAGCATTGAGACGTAAAACCCCATAACGCAGATAAGCAAAATAAGCAGCGCCGCGCTACCCGCTTTGCGCTTAGTTGAGAACGCCTGCTGAGAGCTTAAATTGGTCTTAAGACTTATTTTTAACAAAGTCAAAAAGTTATTCACGCGCCACACCCTCCATAAATATCTCTTCAAGAGTCTTTAGCCCTACTACCTCGTCCATCGTGCCCTTATGGATAATCTTGCCCTGTTTTATTATTGCAACCTTGTTGCACAACCTTTCCGCCGTCTCCAAAACGTGCGTGGAGAAGAATATCGCGTTGCCCTTCGCGCAAAATTCCTTCATCTTGTCCTTAGTGATTTTTGCCGCTTTTGGGTCTAGTCCCACAAAGGGCTCGTCAAGTATCATCAATTGCGGCTCGCGGATGAATGCGGATATTAATACAAGCTTTTGTTTCATTCCGTGCGAATATTCTTGAATTTTTGTGCCGAGGCTTTCGAATAACTCGTATTGCGCGGCAAGCTCCTTAAGATACGCATCGTTCCTTTTGCCTATCTTATATACGCTGAGTATGAATTCCAGATACTCCATACCCGTCATAAAATTGTATATGTCAGGATTATCAGGCACATACGCTGTAATTAATTTGCAGGCGATCGGATCCTTTTTTACGTCTCGTCCGGCAATATTGATTTTGCCGGCTTCAAAGTCCAAGATACCCGCCACACACTTAATAGCGGTAGTCTTACCCGCGCCGTTATGACCGATAAATGCGTAGATATCTCCCGATTCTACGTCAATATCCACACCGCCTAACGCCTTAACACCTGCTTTATAGCTTTTTTCTAAACCTTTAATTTCCAATATTTTCATAAACCCTCATTATATGATATTGTTTTGATATCATTAATATACTATACCATCAACCTTTCTTTGTCAATAATTTTTACTGATTTATTATTTTCTAATACAAAATTTTCACAGAAAAAATATTATACAAGCATATTGCAAAAGCAAGTAAAAGATTTTTATATGACTGGATTAAACTTTGCATGCAAAAGATATGTTGATGTTAGGATGCAATAACTAAAAATATTGAATTAGATTGGATATTTTCCTATATAGATTCCGAGCGTGTGAATAGATATCGGAATAATGATATGCTTCAACTGTTTTCTTCCGTGTTTTCGGTATTTTGTCTCAAAATGGGATGGATTCATATTATTGACCAACTTTTTGGTATTGACTTAAAAATTTTTTGGCTTTATACTTTAATAGCAAATTCAGCCCTTTGGGAGGAGACATGAAGAAAAGAATTATTTTATTATTAGGCATTTTCATTATTGCCACAATGATGGTTTTTGCGTTGAGCGCCTGCTGGAACAAAAAGGATGAAATAAATCCGTATTCCGACCGTCAGATATCGGCGGAAGCGGCAAAAACGGCTTTGCTTGCAATGCAAATACCCACTTCTGCGTCTTTCAAGATTGTTTCAGGCTCTGATGTCGTCGTGTACAGCGCTGATAATGATGGCTACTATTATTACAATTATAGCAGTTCTACATTGAAAAGCGTTTGGGTTTTTAAGAAAGACGGCGAATATTATAGACAGGAAAAAACCTTTGATAATAATATTTATGAGGATATATACACATATACCCGCTTGTCGGAGATAGAAGCGCAAGTATATATTAGCGAACGTTTAAACAACTTTACTCCTAATAGTATAATAGGCGAGCTGTACACTTATTTTGAATACAATAACATATTCGGATTGCCTGAGCCTGCGCTCAGCGCTTCGGAAGTTTATGATTCAGCGAAAAACGCATGGTATAGTAGAATTACTTTAATGACTCTGCTTTGTACTGGCAAAAAAGTTAACAACTTATGGTTGAATGCCGAAATCGACGCCGGAGGAAGTGTTTTGTCGCTTAGCTATACGGTTAGAACCCCCGATGACTATTTCCCCTCAAATGTCGTGCCCTCAACTCTGTTGGGTCAAAATTTCTTTAGCGTATACATGAATGTTTCATATGTATTGAACGCAGAAGATATAGTAATTCCGGAGCTGCAGGGGAGCGATGAAACATGCGAAAGCGCGCGGATAATGTTAATGAGTTCGTCAAGCGAAAGCTATGAAGAATTAACAGCAGACAGCGGCGCGGCAATAACTCTTAACGCTCCTCAAGAGGATGGGCGCACCTTTGAAGGCTGGTATTACGACCGATATCTTTTGTATCCGGTTAATAACGAATATATAGTAGGCTATGACCGCTCTGACTATTCTGTCTATGCTAAGTGGAGTCAAAACCTGACTCTGAATCTTGGCGACGGCATTATTTATAATAAATATATTGCTGTTTTTTACAATAATATCCCGTCCCCCGTTCGCAGCGGTTATAGCTTCGGCGGCTGGTATATGGATTCTTCTTTCCATAATCCCGTAGTGAATAAAGCTTATATCTATGGTGATGTAACCGTCTACGCTCAATGGAATACGCTTTATACAATAGATTTTGACGTCCAAGGATTAACCAATAAAATCGTACCCTATGTTGATACTTATGACAACCTCGACAGCGAAGATATTATTGGATATTATGAAAGCGTAATAACCATAAAAGGCAAGATTATTGAAGGCTTTTACTTAGATGCAAGCTATACGCAAAGTCTGCCGGAGAGTTTCAACGGAGACAGCACGATTTATATCAAATTAACCGACGTACCATATATCGAAGTTAATACTCAGGACGTGCAGAATCCCGTGGTATATTATATCAATATCGTCGACGGTGTTACCTATGACACCGTAATGGGAATCATTAATACCCATCAAGGAGGGACTTTCAACGTTGGCAACGGAGAGACAACTCTTGACGGATGGTATACGGACAGCGCGCGCACCGTTCCATTCACTGCCCTCCCCGCATCGGGCGGAGTCAAGGTTTATATTAATTATGTGCCTGTAGAATAAGGAAGTTGTTCCGACCGAATGCCATAACTTGCATTCGGTCGGACTTAAGGGGACAATATCAGTCGTAACATTTTGTGATATTTTCCCCTTTTCTTAAAAATTCACCCCCTTTTGTTCTCGCTACAGTAGCTGCGAGCAAGGGGAAAAAGTTAGGTACACGCTCTAACTTTTTCAAATATAGCTTTGTGTTCAGTACGACTCTCTTGCAATCCTTTGCAAGGGAGTTTTTTACTTTCCTTTAATTACGCCTAAATTATAAATTTACAGCTCTTCGATTGTCTTTTGGTTATCTTTACCCTACGAGTCAGCGAATCAGTTCAGAGAGGGCAAAACATTGTTTTTGCCCTCTCCGGCGTAAATATTGGATATTGACACTTATGTATATACCATATATAATTAACTAGTACCTTTTAAGTTTATTTAGGAATGATTCCAACACGGAGGCTTATATGTTCAGCATAACCGGCATTATAAAAGAGGCTTACAAGCTGTTAAAGGAAAAGAAAGATCCCGTAAAAGGCATTATCGCCCATCCTTTGATTTACAAAAAATTATTCGACATTCGCAAGCGCATATATACAGTTATTGCCGATATGACGGCAACCGTTGCGGTTACTAAAGAACCAGTAACCTTTAGTGAGCGGGTAAAACTCGACTACAAACCGCTTGCTGTCGGCGAGGCATGGGGAGATTTTTTTGAATGCGGCTGGTTCAATTTTCAAGCCGATATTCCCGAAATATATAAACATGAGACGCTTTGCGCATATATTGATATTGGCGCAGAGGGATGCGTATTCGACGAACAGGGCGCGCCGCAGATAGGAGTTACCGGCATATTAAGCTTTATGGACTTCTTCGGCAGCTCAAAAGGCAAGCATATATATAGATTGTCCGAATACAAAAATCATCTCGATATCTGGTTAGACGCCGGCAACAACGGGTTCTCGGGAGTCTCGACAGGTTTTGCCAAGCTCAAAGGCGCGTATGTTGCCTCTGTCAACGAAGCGTTATTAAAGCTATATTACGATTATTGGACGCTGTTCTTACTGATGACAACGGTTGATAAGGACACCGAACGATTTGTTTCGCTGTTACAAGGACTTAAAGAAGTTAATTGTATACTAAGAAAGTACACTGAGGAAGAAATAACCCAAGCGGGCAATGTACTGTCTGCCTTGCTTGCTGAGACGTCAGATGAAACCTTTGAATTCTATGCTGTCGGTCATGCGCATCTCGATCTTGCTTGGTTGTGGCCGATAAGAGAAACCAAGCGCAAGGCGGCGCGTACTTTCAGTAATCAGCTGAGTTTAATCGAACGGTATAAAGGCTATGTTTTCGGCGCAAGTCAGCCGCAGCAGTTCGATTGGACTAAGGAATTATATCCCGCCCTATATGAACGCATCAAAAAAGCGGTGAGCGAGGGCAATCTCGAGCCGCAAGGCGGTATGTGGGTCGAGCCAGACACCAATATCACCGGCTCTGAATCGCTAGTTAGACAGGTTTTGTACGGCAAGCAGTTTTTTAAGGAAGAGTTCGGCAAGGATATGCGCGTGCTGTGGCTGCCTGACGTCTTCGGCTTTACCGGCGCGCTACCGCAGATTATCAAAAAAACTGGAATGGATTATTTCCTTACTATCAAGCTAAATTGGAACAAAATCAACGTTTTCCCCTACCACTCATTTATATGGGAGGGTATTGACGATAGCGCAATAATCGTACATATGCCGCCGGACGGCACCTACAACAGCGAGGGCGGCGCGCTTACTGTCAGAGATTCGTATAAAAAGTATAAACAAAAAGAAACCGACTGCGCGCTTATGCTGTTCGGCGTAGGCGACGGTGGAGGCGGACCTGGAGAGGGGCACGTGGAGGTTTTGCGCCGTGAAAAAAGTCTTAAGGGCTTGAAAAAGGTCAAGTTTTCCCCAGCTATTGATTTCTTTGACAAGCTTAACGAAAAACGCGATATTTTGCCGACTGTCAAAGGTGAATTGTATCTTGAAACACATCAGGGCACTTTGACTACGCAGTGTAAAAATAAGCTGTATAACCGCAAAATAGAAAATGCCCTCCGTAATGTAGAGCTACTCGCCGCATATGCCGGCGAGAAAGGTTACGAATATCCCAAAGCGCAGCTTGACAAGATATGGAAAGAAGTTTTGCTATATCAGTTCCACGATATTATTCCAGGCTCCTCAATACACCGCGTATATGTCGAAAGCACGGCAAGATATGAGGAGATGCTTGAAGAATTAAAAATACTTGAGCAAAGCATATTGTCCTATATCGCAAAGGGAAAGACGGAAAACCGTGTTATCAACACACTACCCTATCCGCGCAGCGAATATCACAAGTTAGAAGACAAATGGCAGCTTTGCGAGGTTGCTCCCTTTGCAAGCGCAAAATGCGCTCCCTCGGGAGAAATCTTCCGCGCAATGACCTTTGAGCAGCGTTTTATTGAAAGTGACAAATTCAGAATATTCTTTAACCGCGACGGCTCGATAAAGGCGTTATTCGAGAAGCAGACCAACCGCAATTATGCAGGGGATTATCTTAATAAACTCACCGTATACAAAGACAAAAAGATGTTCTACGACGCTTGGGATATTGATATCAATTACACTAAGCGTATAAAACAATATTTCCGCCTTGTTTCTTTTGAAAACATTATCGACGGTCCTAAGGTAATTAGGCGCAATTATTACAAGTACAATAAATCCACCTTAACACAGGAAGTCGTATTGACCTATAACAGCGACCGGGTAGAGTTCCATACTGAGGTTGACTGGCAAGAATCGCACAAAATGCTGCGCGCCGACTTCCGACCGGCAGTGTATTCGGATAAGGTATTATGTAATATTCAATGGGGCAATATTGAGAGAAGCACTAAGACCGATAATCCAGTAGACTACGCTCAGCACGAAATTGCCGCTCACAAATTCGTATATGTCAATAACGACAGCTGCGGCTTTGCCTTGCTTAACGACTGCAAATATGGTCACCGCGTCAAGGACGGCTTAATCAGCCTTAACCTCTTGCGCTCGCCCGATTATCCCGACGAAACCGCAGATAAGGGCAAGCATAATTTCTCATACGCAATATTTGCCTCAAGCGGCAAGAATCTCATTGACAAGGTGACAGAGCAGGCGTATTGCTTCAATATTCCTCTCATTAACAGCGGATATGCCGCCTCATTTGACAGCCTTGTATTATGCGACAGCAAAAACATAATCACGGAGACGGTAAAGCGCGCCGAGAGCGGAGACGGCATCGTGTTGCGACTCTATGAGAGCGCAGGAAGGCAGACAAGGGCAGAAATCAAGCTTGGCTTTAAGCAAATCGCCGCATACGAAACGGATATGCTTGAGAACAATCCGCAAACAACCAATTTAAGCACGCTTGAATTCAAACCTTACGAGATAAAAACTATATTGATAACTAATAAAACAAAGGAAACGATATAAATGAGTGAAAACAACGCGCTGACAAGGTCAACTGTACAACCGCTAAAGCTCAAAGAAAGAATCAGCTATTCGCTGACTAATACCGGACAGACGATGATTTACGCCCTGTTCACTAATTTTCTAATGATGTATATGACGGATTATATGTTCAAGGGACGTATCACTATATATTCTCCGCAGCAAATAACCTCAATAACAGCGTTGATTATTTTGGTTGCGCGAATGTTTGACGCATTTAACGATCCGATCATGGGTCAAATCCTTGACAGAACACATACCAGATGGGGCAAATGCAGACCTTATATGTTGTTTACTCCTATACCACTTGCAATAATAACCGCGCTAGTCTTTATACCAATGCCGCTCAAGGATAACGCGCTTATTGCATACGCAGCAATAATTTACATAATATTCACAATGGTTTACACCGCGAACGATATACCTTTCTGGAGCATGTCCGCCGTTATGACCAATAACGAAAAGGACAGGGTTAAGGTGGTCACTCTGACAAGAATAATAGGCGGACTTGGCAGCGCAATTTGTATAGGGTTGTTTTGGACAGTAAAAGGTTTCTTTGAAAAAATAAATGTTTCCGACAACACAAGCTTTTTCCTCGCGGCAATGGTTTTCACGTTATTTGGCACGGGACTAATGCTGCAAGGGTTTTTTAATACAAAGGAGCGCGCGCCCGTTTCGAAAGAAAAAAAAGAAAACATTATTGCGAATCTCGCCTATATATTTAAATGCAAACCGCTGTTAATTAATCTTATTTCGGGGATGTTAGTGTCGATAATGACGGTGGGCACCGTTGCTCTCACCACATATTTTGTAAAATGGAATCTGAAAACCATTTTTCCGGATATGAGTTCCACTAAATTATTGAGCGTATTTACACCTATTGTAGGCTTTCTACCTGCAATAGCTACCCTTGGTGGTTTACTGTTCGCGCCAATACTGCTTAAAAAATATGAAAAAAGGACTCTGTTGATATTCTTCACCGCAATTGGCTTATGCGCAAATATCATATCCTATTTTGTAGGTTATGCCAATATTTATCTATTTTTGATAGGCAGATTCTTCGCCTTCCTTCCTATGGGTATCTGGTCGTCAATAACTACAATAATGATAGGTGACAGTGTGGATTTGATAGAATACAAAACGGGCAGGCGTATTGAGGGCACGTGTTTTTCCCTGCTTACCTTTATCGGAAAATTCCAAAACGGCGTTAATGCGTCAATAGCTCTTGCAGTTCTCGGATACTTTGGTTATAACGGTCATTTAGACCCCGAAGCCGCAGGGGTCAATCAATCTCCTAAGACACTTAGCGCAATTTTTATAATGGTTACTCTAGTTGCCGCGCTAGGTTACCTATTAATGATTATACCTTTCTTGTTCTATAAATTTAATAAAAAGCAACACCAGGAGATTCTTGAAGTTTTAGAGATAAGGCGTAGAGAAGCAGCGGAAAAAGAGGCCGCAGTAGGTTAGCCTCCGACCAAACGCGAATGCCGTGCATTGCATTCGGTCGGACTTATAGGGGACAATATCAGACGTTTACACTTTGTGATATTTTCCCCTCTTTTTCTTAAAAATTCACCCCTTTTTAATGCTCGTTGCAGTAGCAGCGAGTAAGGGGAAAAAGTCAGGTACACGCCCTGACTTTTTCAAATATAGCTTAGTCTACAGGCTGAATCCCGCTTATCACAAGCGGGATTTTGTTGAAAAAATACTGATTTTTAACTTTCTATAATATTATATGGTTATATATTATTAATACATTTGATAATATCAAGCAAGCTATCGACTCCTTGAATTAATTCGCATCAATTAAATAACTGAGCTATTGCGTTAATAAGATTGGGCGGATAAAGGATGATAGAAAGCTTTTTAAAAAGCTCGCCGATATTGCTTTTGCCGCGCTCAATTTTGTTAAGGCTCT
This sequence comes from Clostridia bacterium, assembly GCA_009928745.1. Taxonomy (GTDB): domain Bacteria; phylum Bacillota; class Clostridia; order Christensenellales; family CAG-1252; genus SACC01. Next base: position 11,282 of record SACC01000002.1, on the reverse strand, counting down.
TTATGTTTAGTTTTTGCATAAGCATTTCCTTTGTCCAGCCTGCGGGTATATCTATTTGGATACATGCCGAGCCCCCTGCGTCAATATCCATATAGTTATCACTAAAGCGCGAGGGCAAGCCCTCAATATCCACGCACACATTCCTCGCAAAAGTATCGCTTGTTATTTTTAGCTGCGCTTTGTCTTCCACAATATCTATATCAATAGAGAATTTTGATTCAAGAAAAGCCGCTTGCTTATCTTTGACGAATAATTCTCTTTCGCAGTCAAGCAATTGTCCGTTTTCGCCGTATAGCTCCGCAAGCAAATAAGTTTGCTTTCTTGACTTTTTGTATTGGTCATCAATAACTACAGCGCCGATATGTGTCGTTTTGTTAGGCTCAAGCGAAATACGCATTGTATCATTATGAAATTCCTTGCCATAAAAGTCCAGAATGCGTTGTTTTAAGGTAACTTCTTGAAGTGTGTCATTATCGTTAATACAGTATATATCTATACAATCGCCCTCTTTTTCGAGATACACCTTGACGGGCGCATAAAAGTGTTTTGCAAAATACTGCAAGGCTTTATAGCTGCCGGTATAATCAACAGACGCCCAGGAGCTAACGGGCCAGCAATCGTTATACTGCCAATAAAGCGCGCCGTTGCAGCGTTCACCGGCTTTGCGCCAGCCAAGCACCGCCTTTTTGATAGCGTAGGCTTGCGTCAAGCCCGATAAATATATAAGGTCGTCAAAATACTTTGGAATGTGGTACTGGAGCATAAGATAATACAGCATCTTGCCGTTACCCCCCGAGCATTTTTGATGCGCAAGCATAACGGGAGAGTTTAAGTCATAGTCTTTAGACTCGGCGAAACTTTTGACAGCGCGCATTGTCGGCAAGGCTTCTAAGCCGAATTCGCTGACAAACCGAGATTGCCGTCCTCTGTAATATTCGGGGCGACGCAAGCCGTGCCAGACCTGCCATAGGTGGGTATCGCCGTAATCGTCCGATCCTGCGTTGACGCAATATTCTCCTGAGCTTGGCGAGCCTGCCCAATAAGGAGTTATACCGTCGAATTCATTGACAGATTCTTTCAGTTTATCGTAGAAAAACTCTTTCTGCGCAACCTTCAATTTCTTTCTGTAGAACCATAACAAGCTCATTAGTTCTATTTCATTGTTACCGCACCATAGAGCAAGCGAAGCGTGGTTGCGCAATCTTATGATATTTTCTTCCGCCTCAACAAGCGCGTTAGCTAAAAAGTCCTTGTCATAAAAGGGATAAGGGTAACAAGCGTATGCAAAGTCCTGCCACACCAGTATGCCGTAAAAATCACAAAGCTCGTAAAACTTATCGCTTTCGTAATAACCGCCCCCCCATACCCTTAGCATATTCATATTGGCATCTTTGGCGCTTTTTATATAAAAATCTAATTGCTCATCGGTAGTACGGTTAATAAAACTATCCGACGGTATCCAGTTGGCGCCTTTTGCGAACAGCTTTTTGCCGTTGATATAGAAGCAAAAATCCGATCCGTATTTGTCGGGCGCAGTACTAAGCACAATCTTACGCAACCCGATAATCTGCGTTACGCTATCCAATACTTTATCGTCCTTATACAATATGAATTCGATATTATATAAAGGCTGCCCGCCCATACCGTTAGGATACCAGAGCATAGGATTGTCAATTACTGTAACTATACTACATTTACCATTATCAAACATGGCTTCCACTTTACTTTTTGCTCCCTGCGGAGATTCAATATATTGAACGAGTCTGCCATCCCCAACGCCTTTAACTTCAATCAAAGTATTCAATGTCACTTTACCCATATTGTGACTCTGCTTAATGTGGACATTACCAATTCTTGCGCTATACGCGTCAATATAGATATCTCCTATAATCCCTGACAACGGCAGCGCCGGACCCCAATCCCATCCAAAATGATAGGCAGGCTTGCGCATATATTGAATACCCGTCAAGCCCATAAAGTTCTTTACAAGCGGCGCAACTGCGTTTTGTTTTTTTACATATTCAACAGGCGATAAAAACAGTATCTCAATGGTATTATTCCCCTTTATCAAACAAGGCAAAATATCAATGCGATACGTTCGGAAAGCGTTATCGCAATAGGCAACTTCCTCGCCGTTGATAATCACCTTGCATAGCGTATCAAGCGAGGAAGCGACAAGCTCAACATTTTTGTAATTAAGCATTTCTTCTCCGACCTCGAATTCCCTTTGGTACGACCAGTCGTTATCGCCTATCCAATGCGTTCGGCTCTCGTTGAGCGAACAAAAAGGATCGGGGATTGCGCCCTCTTTCAACAAATCAAGATAATTACAGCCGGGCACCTCAGCAGTATATTCAGCGCCAGCGCCCGATAAGCGCCATTTTCCGTTCAAATCTAATCTCATAAAACCACCCTTTATATATAATAGCATATTTTTTATCTACTGGACGCAAAATAAAAGGTGTGGCCAAAGGACGCTATAAAAATCGGAGGATAATATGAAAAAGATGCTAAAAATGAGCGCGCTGATTAAAGCCTATCACGGCGCAAAATACGACCCTAACGGCAGCTATACGGGCACACCCAAGGGCAAGGAAAAGCCCGTGCAGGACGCTGACGACCTATAATTATCTGCAAAGCCAATTTGTTTTGCTAACTATGCGGCGTTGACTCTCCATATAAAAAAATTGCCGTCAAGGGTAACACTGCCGACAATTTTTATTATGTATATTTTATGAATTAAAAGATATCGTCTTCTTTCTTCTCTTCAATCTGCGCCTGCGGTTCGTCATCCATACCCTTTACCGTTTCTGCCTTAAGACCTACTTCGTCATAATTGTTTATCTCAATGTAATACTTGGCATAAGTTGTTAACATATAGGGAGCAAGATAAATATATATGAGCCCTAAAGTTAACGGAGCAAGCAGGAACCATAGAATAAAGGATAGTCCCAAAATAAAGAATTCGCCCTTTCTGCCTTTCATAAGTTCTGCGCTGCGATCCATTGCCTCTCTATATGTCATCTCGGGATTATCGGCAAGCACCATATTAACTTGCGAATACTTTAACGCGAGCAATATACCAGGTATTATAAAGCATAAGGCACCTAAGAACACATATAATCCTACTAATAAATTTGCTTTGATTTGCTCAGCTACGCAAGCTTTGTTTTTGTACGGTTCGAATATATCGCCTGCCTTGGGATTTTCTTCTCTTGCAAATCTAAGAAAGAAGATGCACAATCCCACATTGAGCGGTATCATCAAAATGGTAAGTACAAAATTCACCAGACTCCATATTGTTCCGAGCGCTCCTTTTATAACCTGACCAAACAAGGCACTAAGTCCGCCTAAAACGATTCCTATACCAATTAGGATTAATAAAGGCATTAATGCGGAAAATACCTTGCCTTTCAATACTTGTTTTGCTGATAATTTTAATTCTTTTCTTGTCATAAACTTCTCCTATAATCATATTTTTATATATTATATCATAACTAATATACTATGATTACCTATTTATAATAAAAAATTTCCAACAATTGTAAATTTTTTAAAAACCACGCTGCCGTAGGTAGATGTATTAACCTGATTTATACTTATTTCTGCGGCTTTTGCATAGCCCTTACAAGTACTGCTTTTTGCGCGTGGAGTCTGTTCTCCGCCTGATCAAATATCTCTTGGCTATGCTTCTTCATAACCTCTGCGGTTATCTCCTCCCCGCGATGTGCGGGTAAACAATGCAGCACTATTGCGTCGGGCTTCGCAACCTTCATTACGCCGTCGTTAATCTGATAACCCTTGAATATGAGCTTCCTTTCGGCAGCCTCCGCCTCTTGACCCATACTCGCCCATACGTCAGTATACAATACGTCCGCATCAGCCGCGCCAAGTATCACATCTCTTTCGATTGTCAGCAAGCCGCTTTCCTTACCCCATTCAACCAGCTTCGCATCCGGCTCGTAGCCTTTAGGGCAGGCAATACATATCTTAATGCCCAGTCTTACGCAGCCGACTATCAAGGAGTTAGCCATATTGTTGCCGTCGCCGACATAACAAAGCTTTAGGTCCTTAAAGGTTTTCTTATATTCTCTTATCGTCATTAGGTCGGCTAATACCTGACAGGGATGACAATAATCGGTTAGCCCGTTGATAACCGGTATTTCGCTGTGCTCTGCAAGCAACTCAACCTCGCTCTGGTCAAATGTGCGTATCATAATCGCTTGAACATAACGGCTCAACACCTTAGCGGTGTCCTCTATAGGCTCGCCGCGTCTTAGCTGTATCTCGTTGCCGCTAAGAAAGAGCGCGTATCCGCCCAGCTGGTACATACCCGCTTCAAAAGATACTCTAGTACGCGTTGACGCTTTGGAAAATATCATAGCAAGCGTCTTGCCCTCCAGTCTTCTGTGCGGCAAATCGTGCTGATATTCGTACTTGAGCTGGTCTGCAAGATTAAGTATGTCGAGAATCTCCTCTTTTGACAAATCAGCAAGCTTGGTTAAATGTTTCATTCTAACACCTCTTTCAATATTTCTAACCCTTTGTCTATTTCGCCGTAGCTGATATTAAGGGCGGGCAATAGTCTAAGTTTGTCTTTGGCGGTAAGCAGCAGCAAGCCTTTTTCCATACATTGCCTTACCGCTTCCTTTGCGTCAGTTTCTATTGATACGCCGAGCATTAAGCCTAGACCCGTTATTTCCTTTACCTTCTTTAGTTGCAAAAGCGCAGTTTTTATATATTCGCCCTTTTTGCATACCTCGTCAAGCAGTTTTTCGTCTATACGCCGCATTACGCTGAGCGCGCCCGCCGCGCAAATCGGATTCGCGCCGAAAGTGGAGCCGTGCGAGCCGCTTGTCAACACATTCTCTGTCTTCTTTGCAAAAAGCGTTGCGCCTATCGGCAAGCCGCCGCCCAAGCCTTTCGCCGTAGTCATAATATCAGGCATAATGGCATATTGCATATAAGCGTACATCGCGCCGGTCCTGCCGTTACCCGTCTGCACTTCGTCTATAATTAGCAGTATGTCTTTGTCTTTACATAGCTTGTCAACCGCCTGCACAAAGTCTTTGGTAAGCACCTTTACCCCGCCTTCGCCTTGCACAAGTTCCAGCATTATCGCGCAGGTTTTGCCGCTTAGCTTGTTGACTATATCCTCAATCTCAGGTTCGGCATACGCAAAGCCCTCTAAAAAAGGAAAAAAGTAATTGTGGAAGTGCTGTTGACCCGTCGCGGATAATGTCGCCATTGTTCTGCCGTGAAAGGAGTTATTGAGCGTTATTATCTCATAACGTCCGTCTCCATACTTGTCAAAAGAATATTTCCGCGCGCACTTAATGGCGCACTCGTTGGCTTCGGCTCCCGAATTAGAAAAAAATACCTTCTTTAGTCCTGTTTTTTTGCAAAGTAATTCGGCAAGCTCAATACAAGGCTCTGTATAATAGAGATTGCTTGTATGCGCTAATTTTTTGGTTTGCTTGCATACCGCTTTTATCCATTCATTATCCGCCGCGCCAAAAATATTGACCGCTATTCCGCCGCCAAAATCTATGAATTCTCTGCCCTCTCCAGTAAGAGCACTGCCCTTGCCCTTTTGGAGCATAAGGTCGTACCTTGCGTAGGTGTTGGCAATATATTTTTTGTCCTTATTCTTTTTGGATTGCGCGCTCATCTTAGTTAAAGAACATCGTGCCTATTCCCTCGTCGCTAAGCACTTCGATTAATATTGCGTGGGGTATTGTCCCGTTGATTATGAACACTCTGTTAACTCCGCGCCGTATTGCCTCAATACAGCTGTATACCTTGGGTATCATGCCGCCAGTTATTACACCTTCTTTGATAAGCTGCGGCGCGTAACTCACATTAATCTCAGGTATAAGTGAGGCAGTATCATTCGGATCTCTCAATATTCCGATAATGTCTGTCATTGATATAAGACTGCACGCTTTGAGCTCTCCTGCAATACGCGCCGCTACCATATCTGCATTAATGTTATAGATATTGCCTTGCTTATCATAACCTATTGAGGATATAACGGGGATATAACCGTTGGCTAAGGTGTCAAATATCGGTTTTGTATTAACCGAAACAATGTCGCCCACATAGCCTAGTTCGTCGCTGATTTTTGCCGCCTCAATCATATGTCCGTCAACACCGCACAGTCCCATTGCCTTGCCGCCCGTATTCTCGATAAGGTTCACAAGATTTTTATTAATCTTGCCCGCAAGCACCATTTGCACCACTTCAACGGTTTCCTTGTCCGTTTGGCGCAATCCGTTGATGAATTTGGATTCTATATTCATTTTTGCAAGCGCTTCGTTAATCTCCGGACCGCCGCCGTGTACTAAGACTACCTTAACGCCTATCTGAGCAAGCAGTACCACGTCGCCCATAACGGCTTTTTTCAGCTCCTCACTAAGCATTGCGTTACCGCCGTACTTGACTACTATTATCTGGTTATAATACTTTTGGATATATGGAAGGGCTTGAGTCAACACTTCCGCTTTAATTGCGTTGCTAATTTTCATAATTTCCTTTCCTTTTATTTATAGTTTTGTTACCGGATATCCGATTTAAGATTAAAATATTAGGTTCTGTAATCTCCGTTGATTTTCACATATTCGTAAGTTAGGTCGCAACCCCAGGCGGTAGCGTAATTTACGCCCGCGTTAAGGTTAATCGTCACGGTAATTTCCTTTTCCAGCAACACATTCTTCGCAATCTCCTCGCTGAATGGTATCCCTGCTCCTGCCTTACATACCTTGATTGCTCCGACAGCTGACGAAAACTCCACATCGATTTTTGTAACGTCCACATCGGCGCCGCTGTAGCCGATTGCGCAAAGCACCCTGCCCCAATTAGCGTCCGCCCCGAATATTGCCGCCTTAAAAAGGCTGCTTGTTATTACGCTCTTTGCAACCTTACGAGCCGTATCTTTAGCCTCCGCGCCGCGAACGACGCACTCAATAAGCCTTGTCGCGCCCTCTCCGTCCTTTGCAATAAGGCGGCAAAGATATGTAGTAACAGACGCTAACGCATTACAGAATATTTCGTACGCTTTGCCGTCTTCGCATATTACAGGGTTGCCCGCCTGACCCGACGCCAAAATGCTCAGCATATCGTTGGTGGAGGTATCACCGTCAACGCTTACCATATTAAAAGAGTCTTTAACATCTGCGCTGATTGCCTTTTGCAGCATTGTCGGGCTTATTGCGCAGTCAGTAGTCAAGAATACTAACATAGTCGCCATGTTGGGATGAATCATCCCCGAACCCTTGGCAATACCGCCAATGCGGCATTCTACACCGTCCAAGCTAAAGGATACCGCTACTTCCTTACTGATCGTATCCGTTGTCATTATCGCTTCGTTAGCGTCATGGCTTTTGTCACCGAGACCGGCAACTAACGCCTCCATACCCGAGGCGATAGGCGCAATACTCAAAGGCTGCCCAATTACTCCCGTGGACGCTACGATTACATCTTCAGCGGCAATACCAGTATGCTTTTGAAGCAGCGCGCACATCTCTTTGGCGATATCAATACCGTCTGCGTTACAGGTGTTCGCGTTGCCGCTGTTACATAGTATCGCTTGCGCGTTGCCGTTCTTCAGATTGTCTCTTGTGACATATATAGGCGCGCCCTTAACAAGATTGGTCGTATATACGCTTGCCGCGCTGCACATTGTGTCGCAAAGGATGAGCGCCAAATCCTTTTTAGTTTTATTCTTCCTTATTCCGCAATGAATGCCGCTAGCGGTAAAGCCTTTCGGCGCGCAAACGCCTTTGTCAATCAACTTCATAATAACTCCTTACATCATGTAGTCATCGGGCAAGCCGAGCATTATATTCATGCATTGTACCGCCGCGCCCGACGCACCTTTGCCAAGGTTGTCAAATACCGCCGATAGTACAATGCGCTCACTGTTACCAAATATTTGGATATTCATTCCGTTATGACCTGCAAGCATATCCGCAGCAAGCATATTGCCTGACAATTCATACTCGAACGGCATAACTTTTACCAGCTTTTGTCCTTCGTAATATCCGCTTAGTGCGGCGTGTACGTGTCTCGCGTCGGGTTGATTAATAAGCAATGCCGAATATATTGGTACGGTTACTTCCATTCCCCTATAATAATCACATACTATTGGATTGAATAGGGGCAACGCTTGCAGTCCTCCGATATATTGCATTTCTTTGAGATGCTTATGCTCTTGGCTTAGCGCGTATTGACGCGGCGCTTTGAGCGAGCCGCTCTCTCTCATTGCGTCATATTCAGCTATCATTTTCTTGCCGCCGCCGCTATAACCTGTCAGCGAATGGCACACAACCGGATAATTACTTGGCATAATTCCAAGTTTTATTAAGGGATATATCAGCGCAAGAAAGCCGCTTGCGTGGCATCCCGGCACCGCTACACGGTTGCTTTTTATAATATTATTGCGCATCTCCTGCGAAAGTTCGGGAAAGCCGTACGCCCAGCCCGCTTCGGTACGGTGAGCAGTAGAGGCGTCAATAATCCTTACCTTGTCATTGTCAACAAACGCTACCGCGTCGCGCGCCGCATCGTCCGGCAGACAAAGAAATACTATATCGCTGGAGTTAATACATTCGCGCCGCGCTTCTCTATTTTTACGCATTTCTTCGGGTAAAACTGTCAGCTCAATATCCTTGCGCTCTTTAAGGCGCTCGTGAAGCTCCAGTCCGGTAGTACCCTCCTTACCGTCAATAAAAACCTTAACCATTATTGAGTTGCTCCAAATATTCTTTTATTGCGGCAAGCTGCAATAAAGTAGCAGCAGCAGACGGCGCGCCTAGCGAGGTACGGCGCTCGACGCATTCGAGCAAATCAACCGCCGTATAAATATCCTTTTCAAAAAGCGGTGAAAAGCCCTTATATTTTTCTAGTGACAGCGTGCTAAGGGTCTTTTTATTTTCTATGCAATATGCGACAATTTCGCCCGTTGTCTTATACGCAGTACGGAAGGGCAGACCTTTTTTCACCAAGTAATCTGCGCAATCTGTCGCGTTGATAAATCCTTTTTCCGCAGAAAAAGCCATATTCTCTTTGAGTATCTTAGCTGTTTTTAGCATAGGATTGAATATTTCAACACAATGTATCGCAGTATCTATACTGTCGAATATCTCCTCTTTATCTTCCTGCATATCCTTGTTGTAAGCAAGCGGCAAGCCTTTCATTATTGTAAGCAATGCGATAAGATTGCCGTATACCCTGCCTGTTTTACCCCTGACAAGCTCCGCAATATCGGGATTCTTTTTCTGCGGCATAATACTTGAGCCGGTAGAATAAGCGTCGTCAAGTTCAATGTACTTGAACTCCCACGAACACCACAGAATAATCTCCTCCGCAAACCTTGAAAGGTGCATCATTAATATTGATATTGTTGAGGCTAACTCGATACAATAATCCCTGTCGCTAACTCCGTCAAGGCTGTTGGCGGTAACACCGTCAAAGCCTAACAGTTTGGCTGTCATCTCGCGGTCAATAGGATAAGTAGTCCCAGCAAGCGCGCAGCACCCAAGAGGGGATAAGTTCATACGCTTGGCGGTATCGTCAAGCCTGCCAATATCCCGAGTAAGCATATTAGCGTACGCAAGAAGATGATGCGCAAAGGTTATTGGTTGCGCTTTTTGCAGATGAGTATATCCGCTCATTATTGTTGAAGTATTATCTTCGGCAAGATTAACTATCGTCTCAATAAAGCCGCTGATTGATGTTTTGAGTTCTTTTATTTTTGCCCTGATATACATTTTTGTGTCTACTGCTACCTGATCGTTGCGGCTCCTTGCAGTATGCAACTTTTTACCGGCGTCTCCGCAACGCTCGGTAAGCTCGCTTTCGATAAACATATGGATATCTTCAGCGTCAAGATTGAATTGCAATAAGCCCGCTTGTATATCTTCAAGAATACCTGTCAAGCCGTTGATAATCACCTCGGCATCGCTTTTGTCGATAATTCCTTGCGCCGCAAGCATGGTAGCGTGGGCAATACTGCCCGCGATATCCTCTTTGTACATAATGCTGTCGATGTGTATTGAAGAATTAAAATCGTCAGCATGTTTATCCAACTGTTTTTTGAAGCGTCCCGCCCACATTTTTCCCATTATACTCTCCCGCCATTTAAGGCTGTTTATTTTTATTAAGTTTTTTCTCCATCAAAGCCCTTACTTTCATTGACAAGCCGTACAGATTAATAAAGCCTTCGCTTTCTTGCTGATTAAATACATTGTCCTCATCAAAAGTAGCCATTGCCGCGTTAAACAGCGAATAGTCGGAGATAGTTCCCGCATTGATAATATTACCCTTGTAAAGTTTGAGCTTGACCTCGCCGGTAACATTTTCCTGCGTTTTATTAACGAAAGCGTCAAGCGCTTCGCGTAACGGGGTAAACCATTTGCCAAAATACACAAGCTCAGCATATTGGTCGGAGAGGATTGCCTTGTAATGCTGTGTGTCGCGATCTAAACACAAGGTCTCAAGCACTTGATGCGCTCTGTATAGAATAGCGCCTGCCGGATTCTCATAAACGCCGCGGGATTTCATTCCCACAAGACGGTTTTCTACAATATCTACCAATCCTATTGCGTTAGCTCCGCCGATAATATTCAGCTTTTCGATAAGCGCAACGGGCGCCAACTTTTCGCCGTTTAGCGCAACAGGTTCACCCTTTTCAAAGGAAATTGTAACATAAGTCGGCATATCGGGCGCTTCCTCGTGAGATACGCACAGTTCCAAAAAGCCCTTCTTCTTGTATTGCGGCTCATTAGCCGGATCTTCAAGATCCATACCCTCATGCGATAGATGCCATAGGTTCTTATCCTTAGAATAATTGGTCTCTCTGTTTATTTTTAGCGGTATATTGTGCGCCTCGGCGTAATCAATCTCTTCATCTCTTGACTTGATGTCCCATATTCTCCAAGGAGCGATTACTTTCATATCCGGCGCGAAGGCTTTAATCGTGAGCTCGAATCTCACTTGATCGTTACCTTTGCCGGTACAGCCGTGACATATCGCGTCCGCGCCCTCTTGAAGCGCTATTTCCACTATTCTTTTGGCAATTATTGGACGGGCAAAGGAAGTGCCCAACAAATAGTCCTCTTCGTATTTTGCGCCCGCTTTCAGAGTAGGGAAAATATAATTCTTGACAAAATCCTCTTTTAAGTCCTCTATATATAATTTGGAAGCTCCGGTCTTTATCGCTTTCTCTTCCAGTCCGTCAAGCTCTGTGCCTTGACCGACATCGTCACCGCGGTGTCGGTTAT
>SACC01000157.1 GCA_009928745.1 Clostridia bacterium | reverse complement strand
CTCGATATTGTCAACATCGCTCAACAGATCCTGCATCCAAAGCGTTGCCCTTTTGCCGACGGTAACTAACTGCGCCGGCTGATAATGCGTGAAGCCAAGTGTAGGCAGGCTTTTATATTTATCCGCAAAGTCCGATAATTTTTTAACTGTGCTAATCACTTTTCTTAGGATTATCTCAACTGCGCGCCTAAAGATAATTATGTCGGCGTTATCTCCTACATAACAGCTTGTTGCGCCAAGATGGATGATAGGTTTTGCGGAAGGCGCCGCCTCACCGAATGCGTAAATATGCGCCATAACATCGTGCCTAATCTCCTTTTCCTTGGCTTTGGCTTTGGCATAATCAATGTTGCGCACATTGGATTTCATTTCGGCAATCTGTCCTTCTGTAATATTGAGCCCTAGCTCTTTTTCACTTTCTGCAAGCGCAACCCAAAGCTCTCTCCACAAGGTAAACTTGGTATCGTCCGAAAAAACCGCGGACATCTCCTTACTGCCATAGCGCGTAATAAGAGGATTCACATAAATTTCATTATCCATATTTTTACTCCTTATCCGTCTTGTGTTTTGCTATCTTTGTAAGCTTCAGCATTGTTGAGGAAGGCAGGTATTCTCCCGCATCGTTAATACTTAGTATCAGTATCATCTCTGAGGATATCATCTCGACCTCGTCGTTCTCCATAATAAGCGCAAGCATATATGGCATTGTGACCGTATCCGCGAATTTTACTCCGTTCATAACCTTTGTTCCCTTGCGGTTACGCTTGGTTACTTCAAAATCTGCGATCAATATTTTTTTGCCTTCGCCCTTAGAATTAATGACTATAAGCTCTCCCGCATCTTCCACATAACCGCCGAAAATCAGCGAGTCGTTATCCGCAAGCGCAATAGTTTTTACTCCCTTTGAGCGTCTGCCCTGCACGGGTATATCCTCGGTGCTCATATTGACACACATTCCGTTACGGGTGACTACAAGCAAGTTTTTATCCGACGACGGCGCAAGACTCACCATAACAACTCTCTGACTTTCGTTATTCATGACAAGCGCCTGCGAATAAGTCTTGTTTATTTTATATTCGGACAATTCACTGTATTTTATCATACCGTCCGTACTCAAAAAAGAAATTATTCTATTGTCTGCGTCATCTTCACGCACGGGTAACACCATTATAAGTTTTTCGTCAGGGTCTGCGTCAGGCACAAGTTTTAACAATGCCGTACCCTTCTCGCGCCATTTCTTTTCAGGCACCGCATCAACCGGTATCCTTATATAATTGCCCTTATCGGTAAAGCCGTAAAGCATCATATCGGTACCTGCGTTGACTACCGACTTAACAATACTGTCTGCGTCTGGTATATCCGCCGAGCTGTTGACCTGACCGTAGCAACGCTGATTAATAAACTTCAAACTACCGTTTTCGAGCAATACCAACGCGCCGCAGACTACGGGCTTTGTACCGTCGTCAACGGGTACATCAATCTCCGCATCTCCATAGATTATCTCGCACTTTCTATCCTGCTTAAAACGCTTTTTTATATCTTTTAATTCGCTCTTTACAACATCTAGCTGCAGTTTTTTGGAATTATAGATTTTGGTAAGCTCTTCAATGGTTATTTTTAACGCTTCTATCTCGGTAACAAGTTCATCAACCTCAAGATGCGTCAACCTTCTCAGCTTCATCTCAAGGATTGCATTCGCCTGTTTCTCGCTCAGCTCAAACCTCTGTCTTAACGCCGCTTTTGCTTCTGTAACGGAGCCGGCTTTTTTAATAATCCTTACAACTTCATCCACATTGTTAATTGCAATCAACAATCCTGACAATATTTCTGACCGCTCCTTGGCGGCGGATAAATCATAAGCCGTTCTGCGGTATATTACCGTGCGCTGGAATTCGATATAATAGCTTAGTATTTCGAGCAAGCCCATTTGCTTGGGCTTACCGTTAGCAATAGCCACCATATTGATGGCGAACGATTTTGACAATTCGGTCTGCTTCATTAGGAGCGCGAGTATTTTTTTGTGGTCGGCGTCTCTTTTAAGTTTTATAACCGAGCGAATTCCGTTTCTGTCCGATTCGTCTACAATGTCCTGTATGCCTGAATACAACTCCTTTCTGCTCTCTCTGAATTCGGCAATTTTTTGTAGTAGCGTAGCTTTGTTCACCTGATACGGGAACTCGGTTATTACAATGTTTTTTTTGTCTCCGTCTTTCTCAATATGCACTTTGGCGCGCATAATAATTTTGCCTTTGCCGCTTTCGTATGCGTTTACTAATGATTCATCCGTAATAACTATGCCGCCGGTAGGAAAATCGGGGGCTTTAATAATTTTCATTAGCTCTGCGAGCGATATCTTAGGATTATCAATTATTGCAACCGTGCCATCAATAACCTCGTTGATATTATGCGGAGGAATATTGGTTGCAAGACCTACTGCTATGCCGCTGGCGCCGTTCACAAGCAAATTAGGATATCTGCCGGGCAGCATATCGGGCTCTTCGGTAGTATCGTCAAAATTAAGACTGTATTTTACGGTATCCTTATCAATATCCCGCAAAAGCTCTAGCGCCAAAGGCGACAATCTCGCCTCTGTATATCGCATCGCTGCGGCAGGATCGCCGTCCATTGAGCCATAATTGCCGTGACCGTCGACTAATGTCGCGCTCATATTGAACGGCTGAGCCATCCTAACTAGAGCGTCATATACCGACGTATCGCCGTGCGGATGATATTTGCCCAGACATTCGCCGACAATCCTTGCGCATTTTCTATGAGGCTTATCGGGAGTAATGCCCAGCTCGCGCATACTGTACAGTATTCTTCTCTGCACGGGTTTCAAGCCGTCTTCGACGCGCGGCAGCGCTCTGTCTAATATGACATACTCAGCGAAAGGCATCATTGCATCGTGAATTACCTCGTCAATGGGTCTGTCAAATACTCTTGTTATTTCACTCATCGCAAGCTGTTTGCTTTCTTCCATTAATTACCTCTCTTGACAAAGTCGTCTATCTTATTAAAATTAGCATGATTGGATATATATTGCTTTCTTGCTTCGATATTATCGCCCATGAGCGTTGATATAAGTCTCTCCGCAGATGCGCCGTCCTCCACGCTTACACGCATAAGCGTACGCGTTGCGGGGTTCATTGTAGTATCCCAAAGCTGCTCAGGATTCATTTCGCCCAAGCCTTTGTAACGCTGCAACTTATAGTTTTTGCCCAATTCCTTTACGCAAAGCTCTAATTCGTCATCGTTATAAGCATACTTAATAACGTCCTTTTTCTCCAGCTTGTAAAGAGGGGGCATTCCGATATATACATAGCCATCGGTTATCAATTCTTTCATATATCGGTAAAAAAATGTAAGTATAAGAGAGCGGATATGTCCACCGTCCTGATCGGCATCTGCAAGTATTATAATCTTATGGTATTTTAAACTTTTGATATCAAAATCACCGTCAAAGCTTGTCCCTAACGCGCTGATTATCGTGCATATTTCTTCATTGGCAAGTAATTGCTCTATACGCTTCTTTTCTGCATTAATCGGTTTGCCTTTTAGCGGCAGAATAGCCTGTACCGAACGGTCTCTCCCCTGCTTTGCGCTGCCGCCCGCCGAATCACCCTCAACAATAAACAATTCGTTAATTTCGGCTTTTTTGCCAGTACACGGAGAAAGCTTGCCCACAAGATTATTACTTGCGGCGCTGTTCTTTTGTCTTGCAAGATCTTTTGCCTTTTTGCTTGCCTCACGCGCCTTTGCCGCGCCCAAAGCCTTAGAGATAATCAAATCTCCCGTTTCAAAATGTTTTTTCTCTGCAAAATAACTTTCTAATTTGTTATAAATAATACCTTCGACAAGATTCTTTGCTTCGGGATTGCCGAGCTTTGTCTTGGTTTGCCCCTCGAACTGCACATTCTGCATTTTAATGGACAGCACTGCGGTTATTCCTTCGCGAAAATCCTCGCCCATGAGATTAGTATCTTTTTCCTTAATTAGTCCCCTATTTCTCGCATATTCGTTAAGCAATCTAGTATAGGCGCTCTTCAGTCCGGTTTCGTGCGTACCGCCCTCAGGCGTCTGAATATTGTTGACATAGGATATAATAGTCTCAGAATAACCCGTATTATATTGTACGGCGAACTCCAGCTCAAAATTTGACTGTTTTTCTTGAATATATACAACATCCTGATGCACGAGTTCTTTGCTCTCGTTCATAAATTTGACAAGATCGGCAATACCGCCGTCATAGCAGAACTCCTCTTTCGCCGGATTGAGATTGTCATCAGTCTTTCTTTTGTCAATAAGAGTAAGTATAGCGC
>SACC01000156.1 GCA_009928745.1 Clostridia bacterium | reverse complement strand
CTATAAATCCGCTAATACTGCCGGCAAGTGGAAAACCTTTAATTGCTATCTTTATTTTTTTTCTGTCTTCTCCCTTTATTTTTAGAATTCTAGCTTTTTTGCCGAATGTATACATTAAATGTTGCGCCATTACTCCTCTTACCGTTAATATGTGCGCTTTGAATAGATAAATTTTAGCGAACAACGCTTTTCTTCTGGAATCAAAAGAAAATTTTATCTTTATATAAAAAGGAAAAATTAATGCTAAGGTTATTGCTGTGATTATTATTGCTAACATAAAATTAGTATCCCTGATACCGCGCTATTTATTACTAATATACTAATTAAATTGCTCTATTTCATATTGAAAAACATTAATTCCGCGAATAGAATTAATCAAATATTCAGTCGCTCGTCAATCACTCAAAAAATTGCAAAATAAATATGTTTTAGTCATTTTTATAGAAATGCAACTCGATATAACAAAAAAGGGAGTTGTCCCCCTTTGAATTTTTGATAAGATATTATAGATCTTTCAAATTATAACCAAGATTAATAAGCAAACTGTTATTGTCTTTCCAGTTGGGCTTCACTTTAACCCATAGTTTTAGGTAAACTCTGTCGCCGATAAGCTTTTCCATCTCCTTGCGCGCCGCTGTCGATATGCGCTTGAGCATTTCGCCGCCTTTGCCAATAATTATTGCCTTATGCGTGTCTCTTTCGCATATTACGTCACATTCTACGCTAGTTAAACCGTCTTCGCGTACCGAGTAATTAAGTATTTCCACGCCGATTCCATGGGGTATTTCCTCCTGCAAAAAGATTAGCGCCTTTTCGCGGATAATTTCTGCGGTCATAAATCGTAGCGGCTTATCGGTAATCATATCCTCAGGGTAAAACTGCTCCCCGTCCTTAAGATCTTTGAATACTTCTTCCACAAGTATATTAATGTTGTCGTTTTTGACTGCCGAAATGGGTATAACGGCTATTCCTTCAACCGAATTAAGCTCGGTAAGATTCTGCACCATCATATCTCTTGGAGCCAAGTCCATTTTGTTGACTACAACTATCGTCTTTGCAGCGCTTTTTTTATATTTTTCGATATTAGAAAGGTCATCGGTGTGTATGCGTTTTTCACCGTCCAAAACATAGATTATTATATCTACGCCGACAGCTGCAGTATTAATACTGTCTTCCATATACTTTGACAAAAGGCTTTTTCCTTGATAAATGCCCGGCGTATCAATAAATATAGCCTGCACTGGCTCTCCCTTGTATTCGCCGTTCATTATACCGGTGATTTTGTTGCGCGTTGTCTGCGGTCTCCAAGATACGATTGATACCTTTTGTCCGACAAGCGTATTAAGCAGCGTTGATTTGCCCGCGTTGGGCTTTCCTAGTATTGTAATAAAACCTGATTTCAATTTCTTCTCCTGTAGTGCTAGTGTTATAATATGTCGCCCTTAAAAGCGCATGGCATAAGCTCGGATAGCCTGTGTTTTTTAACCGAATAATCCGATGCGACAATTATCGGCATATCATCGCTAAATTCGGTCATCACTTGTCTGCATATGCCGCAAGGGTAAGGCAAAGTATTTTCATTATAAACCGCTAATGCGGTAATCGCGGTATGACCTTCGGAAACAGCTTTGAATATGGCAACGCGTTCGGCGCATACCGTGCCTCCGAAAGAAGCGTTCTCAATATTAGTACCCGAAAAGATTTTTCCGTCATCTGTTAGCACTGCCGCGCCAACAGGAAAAGAAGAATAAGGCACATACGCGTATTTTGCAGCTTCTTTTGCAGCTTCAATCAAACTATCAATGATATTTTCATCCATAAATCACCTGCTTATATTTACTTTTTGAAGTATGGCTTTTTGATGCTCGTTCATAATCTGTTCATCTTTCTTTTTAACATGGTCAAAGCCTAATAGATGCAGTATGCCGTGCAGAGCAAGGAACGCCGTCTCGCGCGCTTCGCTGTGACCGTATTCTTTTGCCTGCGCTTTGGCTTTTTTATTACATATCATTATGTCGCCAAGGGATAATCTGCCTGTTTCGGGATTAATGTCAAGCGGATATTCCGTGATATTAACCGGAAGCTTTATCTCAACGTTAGGAAATGAAAGCACATCGGTTATCTTATCGACATTGCGGTATTCGCAATTAAGTTTTCTTATAGCTTTTTCTCCCACAAAGGTTATGTCAATATCGAATACATCGTCAACGCCAAAATGTCCAAGCGCAGCCAGATATACTGTTTTTATAAGAGCTTTTTTATCAGCATTCGCAAAAAGAATTTTTATCATTAACTTTCCTTCTTTTCGGGATACATAATTCTCGTGTGATATTGACCTTCTAAAGCAGTAGCAAGTACAGATTTTATCTCCGCCAGATTTTTGAGCGTAATATCGCATTCGTCGAATTGCTTGTATTTCAATTTGTCATTAATAATAGATTCTATTATTTGTATTATTTTTTCTTTAGTATGCGCGCCCATTGCCCGTGTTGCCGCCTCAACGGCGTCTACTATCATAATAATTGCGCTGATTTTGCTTGAGGGACGCGGTCCGTTATATCTGTAATCTCCGCTATCAAGATCGCCTTCGGTAATATTTTGCGCCTTAATATAAAAATAATTAAGCGGGCTGTCACCGTGATGCTCTCTCGCTACATTGGCAATTTCCTTAGGGAAACCGCGTGATAATAGCATCTGATAGCCAATTTCGGTATGTCTTGTAATCATATTGACGCTTGCCTCAAAGATTAAATCGTCATGCGGATTATAACCGTCCATCTGATTTTCCACAAAATACTCAGGATTTTGCATCTTGCCCACATCGTGATAATAAGCGGCTGCCTTGGCAAGATTGACATTCTCTCCGATTGCGTAGGCGCATCTTTCGGCTAGATAGCTTACGGACAGGCTGTGGTTAAATGTGCCGGGAGCTCTGGCGTTCATCTCTTTTAATAGCGGCTGATCAAAGCTTATATATTCAAAAAGACGGAAGTTTGTGTTGAGTCTGAATACCCATTCGAGTATCGGAGAAAGACAAAGCACTATAAGAATACCCGCCGCTTCGCTAGCAATTACCCAAGCCCATATAATTATAAGGTCAATAAACGCGCGGTAATTAAGTAACGCCGCAAGCATTGAAAACACAGCGACTCCTGCGCCTATAAGCGATGATATGCCGATAATTTGTATACGGTTATATTCGCTCTTAATCGCGAATACTACGAGCAATCCACCGCACATTCGGACTATTATTATTACAATTTCCGATGCGCTCTGAGCGTATATCGGATTAGAAAGATAGCTTACAATAACTATACCTGCCAGTATTAAATTATTAATTATCGCAATGCGCTTATTGAGTAAGGTAACGGTAAGCAAAGCTGCCAAAGTAAAAGGTATTGTATAAATATTAAATAACTTTAAACAAACAATACAAAGAACTGAGGCAATGAAAAGTATAGTATATTCAACAAAAATTGTTGTGCGGTCATTTTGCTTGATATTTAATAGATACACATACTGCATTATCAAAAGCAAATATATAATGCTCCATACGGAAAATACCGAGATACCTCTTAACGCAACGGCTGTGCCGTCAAAGGTCATCGCCATAATGAATAATGAAATGGCAGCTGCAAGCGCAGCGAGCATAATCACCGTCACTAAGTATTTTTTTGCTTTATCTAAGACTTTTTTTAATGTCATATTCATTCCTACTTTTGTTTTTTCCCTAAACCGAACTTTTCGTAAGCTATAACAATTCGCTGGACTAAGTCATGACGAACAACGTCTTTAGCAGTAAGTCGTGTAATATCTACGCCCTCGACTCCTTCCAAAACATCAATGGCTTGCAATAAGCCCGAACGCGTCCCTGAAGGCAAGTCTATCTGCGTTGTATCGCCGGTAACTACCATTTTGCTGCCTTCACCCATACGCGTCAAAAACATTTTCATCTGCTCGGCTGTTGTGTTTTGCGCCTCGTCAAGGATAATGAATGCGTTAGATAGTGTCCTTCCTCTCATATATGCAAGCGGTGCTACTTCGATAATATTGCGCTCCATCATTTTTAAATAATTTTCCAGTCCGAGCATCTCTTGCAACCCGTCATACAAGGGTCTAAGATACGGATCAACCTTAGTCTGCAAATCTCCGGGTAAAAATCCGAGCTTCTCTCCCGCCTCGACTGCGGGGCGCGTAAGAATAATCTTCTCAACAGCTTTATTTTTGTACGCCATAACTGCCCGCGCAACTGCAAGATATGTCTTGCCTGTGCCGGCAGGACCGATACAGAAAACCAAATCGTTTTTATTGATGGCTTTAATGTATTTGCGCTGACCTATTGTACGGCATTTAATCGGTTTGCCTTTGTCGGTAACTGCGACTACATCCATAAAGTCGTCTATCTCATGCTCTGTGCCTTCTCTTACTATATCAAGTAC
>SACC01000155.1 GCA_009928745.1 Clostridia bacterium | reverse complement strand
GAATGACAGCACGGCTATCGTTAGCATCATAATTATTTTGAATTTCTTTATATTAGCCATTGGACACCCCTTCAATGTCTATTGTTTCGTTGTCGCTGCCTTCTGCGCAATAAGAATATACTATAATACCGTTTCTGCCGTAACTCGTTATACGCTTGCCTGCGCGATTAAATTTGTACAGCAGATATTTATTACTGTTAATTGTGCTTAAAGTAGGATAAACAATATCCATCCCTAGTTCGTACGATAACCATGGATATATAGTAACAAGAGCTAGCTGACGGTAATTGTTTATTATTATTTGGTTACTGTCATTACCTATTATATCTATGGAAGCTTTATTTTGTATTAAAGAATAATTACCTGTTCCCAAATAATAGTCTTTCATAATATTGCCGTGAACTATCGACACTACTTCTTCGATATCGGCATCTTCGGACTGAAGCATCTCTGTATAGGATAAACCTACTATGCTTGTAGCATAATTGCCTATCGCGCTTGTCGTAAATACTCTGGTCATTTCGGCAACGTTAAACACTATTCCCGATGACTTTAAGTAATTGCATAGGCTCTGATTAAGCAGCCGTGTTATTCCGTTATCTCCTGCGCTTAAATTACCAACAATTCCGCCCGAATAAGAAGCTCCGTTGGTATTTACGCTTACCGCGGCAAAAGCCGTTGCCCTATCAACCATAGGAGTAATCAAACCAAACTCATCGCTAAGTATATATTGCCCCACGATTCCGCCTACATAAGCTGCTTGTGAGTTGTTAAGATTGGTTGCAAGGTTGATATATCCGGCAAATTTTACGTTGTTTAGCTCTACATCCTCGGCGTAGCCCAGTATTCCGCCTGCCGCAAGAGTATTTTCCGCTCCTGAGGATGAAATTACCGAAATCTTGCCTTCTACGCTGCAATTGCTTATATAGCCTCTTTCTGAATAACCCGCGATACCTCCGGCATAATATCCGCCACCGATTTGAATAATGGCGTTGACCATATTAACGTTTTCCACATAGCCGCCGATTCTATCTCCGGTTTCCTCGTCAAATACTCCTAAGATTCTTCCGAATAAGCCTGCGTACAAACCGCTGCTTATAAGGGTATAATCATATATCGTATGGCCGCCGCCATAATAGAAGCCTTCCAATGTTCCGACATTGCTGACAACTACGAAACCGCCTTCGTCCACCATCGTTATATTATCAAGCTGATAGAATCTGGGTATCTGACCAACTGGATTTTCAAAAGCGTTGCGAGCGGCATAAAGTCCTTCCATATCCGAACCCATTTTTTGAATATCTGTAGCGGAGGATATCTTGAATACATAGTCGCCGTCCTCATAACCCGGCAGATCACGGTAAATAGATAGATATACCACCTGCAATACAGGCAGGTTAATTATGTAGTTATTATTGTTTCTTCCGTATAATATTCCTCCGTCGGTCAAATATACGCTCAAATCCTCTTCGGGATCATTTTCGGAAACATTTAATACGCCCGGATATTTGGTATAAACGTTGAGATTCTCTTGATACCAGTTATTGTCAACCCTTATGGCGCTGCTTTCTCCGGTGATTACGTTGCCGTTAATGTCGATAAAGCCGTCGGCTTTCAAAAGCGCAATGAACTCTTCGGGGGTAATATCCATTTCTTCCAAGGGAAGTCCCATATTAACAAGGTCGCTAAAGCTCTTTGCGTTGACTTCGCGCGCCTCATCTTGCCAGCTCTGCAAAATGTTTTGGTATTCTACTTTTAATTCTCTGGGGGTAATTTCATAGTCAGAGAATTGCAATTCCCCGTTGCTGTCATAATACTGCGTTGCATAAATCTCATCACTACCTTTAGTTATTATCTCGCCATATACTGTTACTATATAATTTTCTATATAAGAATTTTCGGGACCGACAGGACCTAACGCATCGACTATTGCAGCGCGATAAGTGTCATCTATACATTTTTTCAAAATAATACGATGACCGCCATTTAAGCTTGCATCTTTTGCATCCATAATAATTTGGTCTAGGGCATTAATGTAAGCAAGAGAAATATTCATAAAGAAGTAATTGCCATCGATTAATGCAGCATGAGGTATAGCTATCGGCTCACCAAATTCGTCATGATCATTACCGTATTCGTCCATTGTTACGTATAATTCGGTTAAAAATTCGTCCCATTGGTCTTTATTAACTATTTTATTATTCTCGTCAAATCTTAAATCTAACGACTTACCGTCATAAATCTTACCTTCGTCGCCGGCGCCGAATTTAGCCGTTACGGGCAAGGGAAGAACTTGTGCCTTTAATGTTGTCGCTCCGGTAACGCCTGTAGAGTCGGCTGTAAGCTGATAGTTCTCGCTGCTGAAGTCACCCCAACGAATATCAACGTTGGTTGCGGTGACGTTAGATACCTTAACCTTCTCATCATTAAATATTTCTATAGAACTGGGGTTAAGCCTTATTGGATTACCTTCGATAACAAACTCGCTCTTTGTTGTTACCGCTTTGTCGTAAATAAAGTAAATCAGACTGCTTTCCAATCCTTGAAGTCCATTTACTATCTCGGGAGGAATATTATTTTTTGCGGTACTGCTAAGCATATCCATATATAACCTAGCCGTAACGATAGCTGTCCTTTCCATCAAGGTTATAGTGCCGCCGATTAAATAAGAGTATAAATCGGCAACCATATCGGCGACATCCATTTCTGCTACGGTAAGGATCCCTATATTATTAACCTGTGATTGCGCCTCTATAGATAATAAGTCATAAGCCGTTCTTGCCGAGCTTATTTTCATAAGCGCAACATAATTTAATTCTGTTACTTCTCCGATGCTGCTGATCATGCCTATAACGGAGTTGTAATCACTTTGCGCGCTTACTCCGCCCTTAATGGTATTGAGCGCAGATAATGCAGAGGTGTACATAGAATAGTTGCGGATATAAGCTTTTGCTCCGTCACTCATTGACGCGTATTTAACACCGATAAAGTCAATTAGTCCGGCATCATTTAGGGTAACGGGTGAACCGATATTGGATATATAATAAGAAAGCAACAAGCCCTCTGTCATATCGACAAAATCTTTGTTTAGATACATGCCGACGGCGTCGCGAGGAAGAGCATTGACAGTAAATGAAGCTGTGGCAATATCTATATTATTGCCGGCTATATAGGCTTCCACATCAAAGCCGAACAATGCCGAGAACTGTGCTGTCTTTTGGTTAACGCTGGAAACAATAAGCGCAATAACATTGGGAGTAAACCAACGATAAATATTCCATACCTGTCCGATACTTGTAGTATTTGTCCCGTAAACTATGCCGTCATACTTGGTCATGGTAGTAGGCAATTCGTTAATGAAAATATTAATAAACAATGCCCCAAGCCCATTTTCTATGGTAATTAGCGGTGTCTCATTGACAAGAACCTTAGACTCCGGCGAAAGCTTTTCATACATTCTTCTTGCAGTTTGCACGTTAATTAAGTTATCGTACTGGTTATTGTCACCCTGAACCTTGTCAAAGCCACCTGTTAAATTGTTAACAACGTTCCATGCGTCTTGGTCGGTAGGGACAACGCTGTTATTAACAGAAGACATATAACTTGTTATTTTGTTTTCATACTCTATTCCGTACCAGGCATTCAAATAATCCTTAGCATTATCGCTTAAACGGTAATAAGCATCATATACATAACCAATGAGTCCGCTGTTAAATAGGTAAGTACCGCTCTTAAGTTCCTCATCCATAGCTTGATTATAGGAGGTATATGTGCCTAGACTATCTATCAAATTCTTTACTATGTAAGCGTCAAGTCTGTCAACATAATACATGGAAGCGGTATCTAAAGTAAGCAGCTGAGCTTGCGCCTCCAACGCTAGTCTTGATGCGACAGCCGTTTCTTCATTAGCAAGAACAGCTTTGGCAAGATACATCGATGCGCTACCTTTGCATAGAGCTTCTAAAGTGTTGTTATTCTCGCCTATCTTGCTATATCTTGCAATAATAGCCGAAGGATTGTAGTATGTGCTTAGTACCGACATATAGTATTCAAGCATCGCAGTGTCAATAAAGTTTGCGCCTAGCTCAAAATTCTTCAAGTCATCCGCTACATTGGCTCCTGCCAAAGTCTCGTCAATTAGCTTAAACAAAGCTGATTCAGCATTTTCCAATCTTGTCAAAGCATCCTCAGAAACTAAGTTTTGTTTTGCGCTGCCAAGATGCTCATAAGCATATCTTATAGATGTGATTAACCCGACATTGTTTAATTCTATTCCGTTTATGCTGTATATTGCGGTGGAAAGTTCTAAGCTTGTCACGTTATTATAATCTTCAATTTCTTCACCTGCCCAGTAATCAACCTCAGCTTTTGCCGAAAGAAGCTTGTCCGAATTGGTTACTCTGCTCTTTTGCTCTACGTTTAATCCATTATAAATATTATAT
>SACC01000154.1 GCA_009928745.1 Clostridia bacterium | reverse complement strand
ATCATAAATTGCCTTGATACGTAAAGCTTTGTAATCAACGTTGTTACGAACAAACGCAGGAACTATGGGTTGTCCTCCGCCGTTTGCACAGCCGCCCGGACAAGACATAATTTCTATAAAGTGATAAGGACTCTTGCCTTCCAATATCTGTTCACAAAGTACGCGGGCTTTTGCTAAGCTGCTGGCTACAGCAACCTTAACTTCGATACCTGCAATGTTGTAGGTAGCTTCTTTGATGCCGTCAAGTCCTCTTACCGCTTCAAAATCGATTTTGTCAAAGCTCTTGCCTTCCAAAACCTCTCTTAAAGTACGCAGTGCCGCTTCCATAACACCGCCCGAAGCGCCGAAAATCAGTCCTGCTCCGCTGCCGATTCCCAAAGGTGCGTCATAAGCTACGTCCTCCAGCTCATTAAACATAATACCTTCTCTCTTAATAAGCTTAGCAAGTTCTCTTGTTGTCAAAACATAATCGATATCAGGTACTCCTGCCGCAGCCATATTAGCTCTACCTTTTTCAAACTTCTTAGCCGTGCAAGGCATAACGCTTACCACAACAATGTCTTTGGGATCTTTGCCGATTTTTTCGGCATAATATGTCTTAACTATCGCGCCAAACATCTGTTGCGGAGATTTGCAAGAGCTAAGGTTAGGGATTAGCGAAGGATAATAATGCTCAACAAACTTTATCCAAGCTGGAGAACAGCTGGTCATCATAGGAAGAACTCCGCCGTTTTTAACTCTGCCAAGGAATTCGTAACCTTCTTCCATAATGGTAAGGTCAGCGGTAAAATCTACGTCGAAAACTTCGTCAGCGCCTAGTGCCTTTATGCTGGCAACCATCTTTCCTTCGGTGTTGGTTCCGATAGGGTAACCGAATTCTTCGCCGATACCTACTCTTGTTGCCGGAGCGGTGCCGAAAATAACATATTTTTTCGGGTCAGCTATTGCAGCTAAAACATCGTCGATTTCTTCTCTTTCACGTAGTGCGCCGGTAGGACAAACTGTAATACATTGTCCGCAGCCTACGCAAGCAACTTCGCTAAGGTCCTTACTGAAGGAACAACCGATATGGGTGTCAAAACCTCTTGCGTTAGCGCCTATTACAGATATACCTTGATAATTCTTGCAAGCGGCTACGCAACGACGGCAAAGAATACACTTATTGTTATCTCTGACAAGATAAGGAGTGCTAAAGTCCATCGGGAATTCATTTACTGAGCCGTTATATTTGCCGTCCTCACAGCTTAATTCGTTGCTGAGAGTTTGAAGTTCACAGCTTCCGCTGCGTACGCAAGATAGACATTTTTTCTCGTGGTCGCTAAGAATAAGCTCAAGAGTAGTTTTTCTGCTTTTTAGTACTCTTTCGCTGTTGGTAGTTACTTCCATACCCTCGCTTACCGGATATACGCAAGAAGCAACTAAGCTTCTGGCGTTCTTTACTTCGACAACGCAAACACGGCAAGCGCCGATTGCATTGATATCACGGAGATAACATAGAGTAGGTATTTTTATACCTGCTTTTTTTGCCGCGTCAAGAATTGTAGTTCCTGCGGGTACTTGTAAGTTTTTACCGTTTATTTTTAAGTTAACTAAATTTTCCATGTTATTCCTCCTACTATTTCTTCTCAATAGCGTTAAACTTACAGGTACTCATACAAACGCCGCACTTAATACACTTAGCCGGGTCTATATAATGCATCTCTTTAACGTTACCGCTTATAGCGTTTACAGGACACTTTCTTGCGCAGGCGGTACAGCCCTTGCAATTGCTGTTTATTGTATATGTGAGTAACTTCTTGCAAACACCGGCAGGACACTTCTTATCTACTATGTGAGCAACATATTCGTCACGGAAATAACGCAGTGTGCTAAGTACTGGGTTAGGCGCAGTCTGGCCAAGTCCGCAAAGAGAGTTATCCTTAATGTAGTAGCAAAGCTCTTCCATATCGTCTAAGTCTTTTAACGTTGCATTGCCCGAAGTAATTTTTTCTAAGTATTCCAAAAGTCTGGTTGTACCTATACGGCAAGGAGTACATTTTCCGCAAGATTCTTCCTTGGTAAATTCCAAAAAGAACTTAGCAATATCAACCATGCAGTTGTCTTCGTCCATGACAATAAGTCCGCCGCTGCCCATCATTGAGCCGATTGAGATAAGATTGTCATAATCTATTGGTATATCCAAATGAGAAGCAGGTATACATCCGCCGCTGGGTCCGCCTGTTTGGGCAGCCTTAAACTTCTTTCCGTTAGGTATGCCTCCGCCGATATCTTCAATAACCGTTCTAAGGGTAGTTCCCATAGGTATTTCCACAAGTCCTGTGTTGGTTATTTTTCCGCCGAGAGCAAAAACTTTTGTTCCCTTGCTCTTCTCTGTCCCCATAGAAGCAAACCATTCCGCTCCGTTTAATATAATCTGAGCTATGTTTGCGAAGGTTTCTACGTTGTTTAATATGGTGGGTTTGCCAAACAAACCTTTTACTGCCGGGAACGGAGGTCTGGGCCTAGGCTCGCCGCGGTTGCCCTCTATACTGGTCATAAGCGCTGTTTCTTCGCCGCATACAAAAGCGCCGCTTCCCAATCTTATTTCCAAATCAAAGCTGTGATTGCTTCCTAATATATTTTTACCTAGCAAGCCGTATTCTTTGGCTTGATTTATTGCTATCTGCAAACGCTTAACAGCGATAGGATATTCTGCTCTTACATATACGTAACCTTGACTGCTCCCTATTGCATAACCGGCTATTGTCATTGCCTCGATAACAGCATGGGGGTCGCCTTCAAGAACCGACCTGTCCATAAATGCGCCCGGGTCGCCTTCGTCAGCGTTACAGCAAACGTACTTAATATCATTAACTTGCTTCATAGCAAATTCCCACTTTAAGCCTGTAGGGAAACCGCCGCCGCCTCTGCCTCTCAGTCCGGACTTCTTGATTACGTCCACAACTTGCGCGGGTGTATATTCATTAAGAACCTTAGCTAGTGCTTGGTAGCCGTCATAAGCTATGTATTCGTCAATGTTTTCCGGGTCAATAAGTCCGCAATTTCTCAAAGCTACACGATGTTGCTTTTTATAAAAATTGGTATCATTTAAGGAGGTTATTGTTTCTTTAGCTGCTTCTTTGGGATCCTTATATAATAAGTGAGTTACTATTCTGCCCTTGATTATATGTTCGTCGATTATTTCGTCAACGTTTTCCGTCTTGACATGGGCATAGAAAGCTCCTTCGGGATAAACCACGACTACAGGTCCGCAAGCGCAAAGACCGAAACAGCCGGTAAGTATTAGCTTTACCTCGTCTTGCAGTCCTTCTTTCTTTAGTTTTTCTTCCATTAGTTCAGCGATTTTGTGACTGTTACCGCTAGAACATCCGGTTCCGCCACATATCAAAATATGATTTCTAAACATTTTTATCCTCCTAAGATTTATTCGTTGCCGATTACATATTTTAACACAGGATTGCCGTTAACGATATGGTCGGATATTATTTGTTTTGCCGCCTCAGCAGTAACCTTTATGTAAGTAACCTTTTCTTTGCCGGGCACATAAACTTCTACCATAGGCTCAAGCTTGCACATACCTAAGCATCCTGCTTGTGTTACTTTAACGTTGGTAAGATTTCTCTTTGCTACCTCTTCGTTAAAGGCTGCAAAAACAGGCTTTGCGCCGGCGGCGATTCCGCAAGTAGCCATACCTACGACTACTCTTATATCGCTACTTGTTACGCTCTCTCTGTTATTGATTTGATTTTTCATTTTTTCTCTTATAGCATTCAATTCAGCTAAAGTTTTCATATTACAGCTCCTCCGTTTACTTGTGTGATATTGTCATTGATAAGTCCCTCTAAATAGGTGATTATCTCCGAACTTTCGATGGGTACGCCATCTAAAATACTCTTAATTTCTTTGGTATCGAATTTATAACTTCTATCTTCTACTGCGTATTCCAGAACAAAATCAATTTCCGGCTTAGCCATAATCAAAATTGTCATAGTCCCCGCCAAATCGCCTAGTGGCATTCTGTCAATGTGGTCTATTTGAAAGCTCGCCGTAACCACTGTGCCTACTCCCAGCTCAGAAGTGATTTTCATACTTCCTCCGCTGCTTTCTGCCGCCTCTTTGAAAAGAGGAAGTCCCATTCCCACCTTTCTTGTCGTTCTTGTAGTGGTAAAAGGGTCCATTACCTTTGACAAAAATTCTTCACTCATTCCCTTGCCGTCGTCTTCTATCGTAATAGTAAGCTCTCCGCCGCTTGCCCTTACCAAAATAGTAATGTTCTTTGCTTGGGCGCTTATGGAATTTTGAGCGATGTCAAGAATATTTAAGCTCAGTTCCCTCATTATTTAGCGTCAATAAAGGGCTTCAAAATACCTTCTACTTCGGTTTTTGCCACTTTGCCGTAAACGTGCTCGTTTATGGTAAATACAGGAGCCAAACCGCAACATCCCACGCATCTTGTTTCG
>SACC01000153.1 GCA_009928745.1 Clostridia bacterium | reverse complement strand
TTAGCGAGGTCGCGGATATTATAATTGTGCTTGGCGACAAATTCAAGAATGACATAATATCGGGCGCTCTGAGGCATATCGGGCGCAGTAGTATTTTGACAGTAAAAAATCTTGAGGACTGCAAAAAGTTATATTCCGAACTACTGCAAAAAGGGGATATACTGCTTATACTTGCGGATCTACCGCCTAACTATCTGATATAAAGTAAGATGTATAATGTGCTGATATAGCTACGCAAAGCGAATGGACAGCCCTTCTGACATAATGACATTGTAAAAGCTGCAATTATTAGAGAAGTGACATATAATACAGGGACTATTATCGGGGGTAATATGAAAACTATTGCAATATTCTATGGCGGACGCTCGTATGAGCACGACATTTCAATAATTACCGCAATACAAGCAATGACTTATATTGACAACTACAAATATAGAATAATACCCGTATATATGAAAGACGGCAAACTTTATGCGGTAAAATATCCGCAGAAGTTCATGAGTTATATCGAATTCAACGGCGCAAAACAGTATGGCTTTATCAATGGCGGCTTAAAACGCGGAATAATCAAAATTGCAGTTGATTGCGCGCTTTTATGCACGCATGGCGGCGAAGGGGAGAACGGAATATTAGAAGGAGTGCTGGAATACTATAATATTCCGCATACGGCGCCCGATTCGGCAATGTCGGCAGTAGGTATGAACAAATGGATATCAAAAGCCGTTTTTGATAAGCTGGGCGCAGCGACGGTGCCGGGCGCGCTGTCGGAAGATATAGAAACTATATCAAAACTGGGTTATCCGGTGATTGTAAAGCCCGTTACGCTCGGTTCAAGTATCGGGATTGAGATTGCGCATGATGAAAGCGAATTGAACAACGCATTAAATATCGCTAAGTTTTATGATGACAGTATTATCGTTGAGCGTGTGGTCGCTGATAGAATGGAATTGAATTGCGCAGCTTTTTTGAATGACGGTCGCATAATTGTGAGCGCTATAGAAAAGCCTGTAACTTGGCAAGAATATCTTACCTTCGGAGACAAATATAACACGAGCGGCAAGGTGAGGGCGGAAAAGGAGTTGCCTGCAATTATATCCGAAGAGTTGACTAATGAGGTAAAGAACACAACCGAACTGATATATAAAGCGCTCAAACTATGCGGAGTTG
Source organism: Clostridia bacterium (assembly GCA_009928745.1). Taxonomy (GTDB): domain Bacteria; phylum Bacillota; class Clostridia; order Christensenellales; family CAG-1252; genus SACC01. Next base: position 3,313 of record SACC01000153.1, on the reverse strand, counting down.
TCCGAGTAGATTATCTTTATTCTCAAAAAGAGAAGAAGTTGTATATAAACGAAATCAACACTATACCAGGCTCTCTTGCGTATTATCTTTTCTCAGATAACGGCTTAACCTTTAGTAAACTTATCGATTTAATTATCGCAGAGGGAATACGGCGTGGTAATCCAAAAAAAGTCGAATACCGTACCGATGTGTTGAAGCAATATATATCTTCGGGTTCTACGCTAAAGAGCAGTAAATAGTAAAAGTTGCGCATCCATTTGCGTCACCTATCTTAGGTGGCACTTTTTGCGCGAGTGGTTATAAAGAAGCTATGATTAACAATCGCAATTTTACACTTATTATGCAATTCGGCTCCTACTGAGAGACAAAGACGCGGACATTTGAGATAATGCCTATTATATGAACTTATGCGCAAGGGTTTTTGCAAAAAGACGCTTTTGTCTGATTAGTAATTACTTGCAATTGATAAAATAATAGTATATTATATTTATATACTAATTTTGGAAGGTGCACTATGGCAAAAATCCGTATGACAACCCCAGTTGTGGAGATAGACGGCGACGAGATGACAAAAATTCTGTGGAAATGGATAAAAGATATACTTATCCTTCCGTATGTAGACTTAAAAAGCGAATATTACGACTTGTCACTTGAGAATAGAGAAGCAACTAAAGACGAAGTGACGGTTGCTTCAGCCAACGCAATCAAGAAATACGGAGTCGGTGTAAAATGCGCGACAATCACTCCGAACGCGCAGCGTATGGATGAGTACAAGCTCTCTGAAATGTGGAAAAGTCCTAACGGTACTATCAGAGCGATTTTGGACGGCACGGTATTCCGCGAGCCGATTATGGTAAAGGGCGTTACTCCGATTATACCGACATGGACTGCGCCGATAATTATTGCCCGTCACGCCTACGGAGATGTATACCGCGACGTTGAGATGCGTGTGGAGAAGGGCAGCATTTGTGAGCTTGTTGTCACTAAGGACGGCAAAGAAATCCGCAAGGAAGTATTCAAGTTCAAGGATGACGGCATTGCGCTCGGTATGCATAATATTGACGGTAGTATAAGAAGTTTTGCTAAAAGCTGTTTTAACTATGCGTTAGACAAACGGCAGGAACTATGGTTCGCTACAAAGGATACCATCAGCAAAATATACGATCATCGTTTTAAGGACATATTCGAGGAAGTATTTGAGCAAGAATACAAAGAAAAGTTCAAAAAATGCGGCATTGAATATTTCTATACCCTTATCGACGACGCAGTCGCGCGTGTTGTGAGGAGTAACGGAGGCTTTATATGGGCGTGCAAGAACTATGACGGAGATGTTATGAGCGATATGGTGGCAACTGCCTTTGGCAGCCTTGCTATGATGACCTCTGTGCTTGTATCGCCCGACGCTAACTACGAATACGAAGCGGCGCACGGCACCGTAACCCGTCACTATTACAAGCATCTCAAAGGTGAGGAGACCTCAACTAATTCTATGGCAACAATTTTTGCCTGGTCTGGCGCGCTACGCAAGAGAGGAGAGTTAGACAATATCATAGAGCTAGTAGAATTCGCCGACAGAATGGATAAAGCGTCTACCGAGACAATAGAGAACGGCGTTATGACCAAGGATTTGATAACGATATTTGCCCGCGAAGGGGTTACGGCAAAAGCAGTTAGCAGCCGTGAGTTCTTAGAAGAAATAGCTAAAAGACTTTAATATAAAAAGTATATTTGTAAACTATATTTTTTGCTTAGAGCAAATGCAAATAATAATTAACAATAATAGTGGAACAATCAATATATTTTCTGTATCTGACAATGAGCAAACAGCGGCTAAGAAAACATAAAATAGCTATTATTTATATTGAAAAGTTATATTTGACGGTGTATAATGTAATTCCCTCAAAACAAAGGATTGATAATTATGAATAATTTTTTTGCTTTTATATCTCGAATGAAATACATCAACCGTTGGTCGCTTATGCGCAACAGTTATACTGAGAACATCGCCGAACATTCTATGATGGTTGCGGCGGTTGCTCATTGTCTTGCGCTGATTAATAACCGTGTATTCGGCGGTAATATTAACGCCGACAAACTTGCCGTCAGGGGAATATACCATGATGCGGGCGAAGTATTAGTCGGTGATTTGCCTACGCCAGTCAAATATTATAACCTCGACATTAACGGCTCTTACAAAGCGTTGGAGCAGATAGCGGCTAAAAAACTTGTAAAAATGCTTCCCGACGAATTGCAAAAGGACTATGAAACCATTATTGGGGTAGAGACTGCCGATTACGAAGGCAAACTGCTCAAAGCCGCCGACAAAATCTGCGCGTATATAAAATGCGTAGAAGAAGTAACATCCGGTAACAACGAATTCAAAAAAGCGCTTGCAACGATAAAACTCGCCATTGACGACTTTAAGTTGCCTGAGGTCGAATATTTTATAAATAATTTTGAAAACAGCTTTGGCAAGACCCTCGATGAATTGAATTAGAGCGTGTTAAGGCTATGCTCCGGCAAAATATTTGCCGCTTTTAGCACCATACTTTGTTGTTGCCTCCTAGCGTAGTGCAAGACTACGCGGCGTCCGCAACGCCTAGTATGGCACCCAAAAATCGTCTAAAATCTTTTTGCCGTAGATAGCCTTAACACGCTCCGTGTTATCTCCAAAATCAAAGAATAGTAATTTTATTTTGTACCTTACTTTGTTGTTGCCTCCTAGCGTAGCGCAAGACTACGCGGCGTCTGCAACGCCTCGCATGGTACCCCAAATCGTCTAAAATCTTTTTGCCGTAGATAGCCTTAACACGCTCCGTGTTATCTCCCAAGTTAAATAATGTTATTTTTTACTTTGCAACCTACTTTGTTGTTGCCTCCTAGCGTGTTGCCGACAAAACTCACCCTTTGGGGCGTAGCCCCGAGCAAAGCGAGTCAAAGGGGGCTTGATTATTGATGCGGAACCGCATCAATAATGGGGGTTTTAAATCATCAATCATCAATCATCAATCATCAATCATCAATCATCAATCATCAATCATCAATCATCAATCATCAATCATCAATCATCAATCATCAATCATCAATCAATACAGATTAACACATCTCACTGACTATTCGATTAATACCATTTTCGCTAATACTCTTTGTATGTTCCCTATATATAACAATTTCATATAAAACACTATTATTGCATAGATTAATGTATGCGCGGAATATTTAACGCAATAAAGGTGGCGGCGCTATATGTCGGCACCGTAATAGGGGCGGGCTTTGCTACCGGTAGGGAGCTGTGCTTATATTTTGCAAAAAG
>SACC01000152.1 GCA_009928745.1 Clostridia bacterium | reverse complement strand
GATAAGAATTACACATACATTCCCAAGCTGACCGCCGATACTTTCAGAAGTGACATTGACTATGTGCATATTACCTCCAATAATACAATATTCGGCACAAGATATACAGATTTTCCCGAGACTGCTGCTCCGCTTGTCTGCGATATGAGCTCGGATATTCTCAGCCGCAAGGTTGACGTTAGTAAATTCGGTTTAATTTACGCAGGCGCACAGAAAAATATCAGCTGTGCAGGCTTGACAATAGTTATTGTTAGAAAAGACCTTATCGGTAATGCAATGGCTATCTGCCCGACAATGCTTAACTACAAGGCGCACGCCGAAGCTAACAGCCTATATAACACTTGCCCGACATATGCGATATATATTGCTATGCTAACCTTCCGTTATCTCAAAGCGTTGGGCGGTGTGGACGCTATCAACAAGATTAACGAGCGCAAGGCAAAGATACTTTACAATTATATTGATTCAAGCGATTATTACTATAACTATAATAATAAGGAAGACCGCTCGATTATGAATGTTACCTTTGTTATAAAATCAGAAGAGCTTAATGAAAAATTCGTAAAAGAAGCTGCTGCCGCAGGATTAAAGACGCTTAAAGGTCACAGACTTGTCGGCGGTATGCGCGCTTCTATTTATAACGCTATGCCCGTTGAAGGCGTGGAAGCCTTAGTCGAATTCATGAAAAAATTCGCTGCTGCGAACAGATAGTACGCAGCGGACTCTCTAAAAAAGGAGAACATTATGTATAAGATACAAAAACTTAACGATATAAGCCCGTTAATATATAACGAATTAGACAATAAATACACCGTAGAAAAAGACGTAGTCAATCCCGACGCAGTCCTAGTTCGAAGCGCGGTAATGAATGATTATTTGATAGGCAGCAATCTTGTCGCTGTGGCAAGAGCGGGTGCCGGCGTCAACAATATCCCTCTTGACAAAATGTCAGAGGCGGGCGTTGTAGTGTTCAACACTCCGGGCGCTAACGCTAATGCGGTAAAAGAATTGATAATAACAAGTATGTTACTCGCTAACCGCGATATTATCGGCGGAGTCAACTGGACACAATCCTTAGCAGGTCAGGTAGACGCGGCAAAACAGGTCGAATCGGGCAAAAAAGCCTTCATCGGTCCGGAAATTTTTGGCAAGACTCTTGGTATTATCGGACTCGGCGCAATAGGCGCGCTTGTAGCGAATGCCGCAATTCATCTTGGTATGAACATTATCGGATACGATCCTTACCTTAGCGGTAAAATTGCCGCTACTCTTAATAAAGCGATAGAAATTACCGATAATCTTGACTTTTTATATGCAAACTCTGACTATATTACGCTGCACGTACCGCTTAATGACGGCACACGCAATATGATTAACACAACTACTATCGCGATGATGAAAGATAATGTGCGCATTATTAACGCGGCAAGAGGAGAGCTAGTTGACAATACTGCAATAATTGAGTCGCTTAACTTAGGTAAAGTTGCAAAATATGTGACCGATTTTCCTAATGCTGAAGTAATCGGCAAACATGCAAATATTATTACCATACCACATCTAGGCGCGTCAACGCCCGAAGCCGAAGACAACTGCGCTATTATGGCGGCAAGTCAGCTCAAGATATTTATCGAGAACGGCAACATCGTCAACAGTGTCAATTATCCCAATATGACTGCGGATAAGACAGGCAAATACCGTGTGACGGTACTTGCAAAAGAGAATGTGCTTAGCGAAGTTATAGCTGCGCTTACCCCCTCGACAATCAAAGGTTCTTTGAGCGGCTCAAGAGGCGTATACAATTATTACATTATAGATACAGAATCAAAACCCGAAGAAAGCGCTATTGCAGAACTAAGTAAAAACGCATTAAAAGTTCGCCTTTTAGGCTAATAAAAAATCACTTTGTATTTTATAACATTTTTTGTTATAATAATTACATAGTTAAATTATATGTTCCGCCTAATATTGCAATAAAAATTGTATGTCGGATAATATAAGTTATTCTAATTATATTCAAGGAGATTTACTATGAGCGTTATTTTTGCTGATTCAAACTGCGAATTATGGTACACAATGGTACCTGAACTAGGTTATGAGCTTATCAAAATGCCCTACACTATTGACGATGAGGAAGTTTTTTACGATCTCGGCAAGACCGTGGATTCCAAATCATTTTTTGACAAAGTGCGTAAAGGTAGTATGCCAATAACTTCCGCGCTTAACCCGACTCAATATACCGAGATTTTTGAGCCTTTTTTCAAAAGCGGCGAGGATATGTTATATATTTCTTTCAGCGCAGAGCTTTCCGCCACATTTAACCATATGGAAACGGCGCTTTCTGCGCTAAGGGCTAAGTATCCAACAGCCAAATTCAGACACTTTGACACACGTAATATCAGCTGGGGCGCAGGACTTCAGGTATATTATGCCGTTAAACAATTCCAAATGGGCAAAAGCCTCGATGAAGTTGTTGCCTTTCTTGAGGATTTTAAGGACCGTATCGGCGTGTACTTTATGGTTGACAGTCTGCATCATCTCAAAAAGGGCGGCAGACTTACAAGCTTTCAGGCTGCGCTTGGCACCCTGCTTTCTGTAAAACCTATACTCACCGTCACCGACGGCAAATTAGGCGTTACCACCAAAGTCAACGGTGTAACTAAGGCTATCGGCTACATCGCCGAACAAGTAAAAGCAAAGATTACCGATACCGACAAATATCCTATCGTTGTCGTTGATGCGGATAATCCCGAGGCTGCGGATAAGATGGTATCTAAGCTCAAAGAGACATTGGGCGAAGTCGAGATATGGCGCTACCCCGTAGGACCTGTTATCGGCACACATTGCGGTCCTGGCACTATAGGGATAATATTCCACGCTTAATAATTATACGAATATAAAGCAAGTCATTCAAAGTAGGTCAAAAGTATTTGACCTACTTTGATAATATACCACAGCAAAATTTATTTTTATTAAAATCTTATCTTTTCAAAAAAAGCTGCTATTAAAATGCACCTTTTTAGGTGTGTACATACTTTGCTATTGCAAAACTGAGGGTCAATTGCAAAAATAAAATCCGCAGTTAAACGGATTTTATTTAGATTTATAAATAATTATTTAAATTACGATATACTTCCGGTTTCTAAGTTAATTGTTCGAGTAATACCGCTACGCGTAATTTTCGCTGTAGCATTGTTTGCTCCTACGAAAGTACCTAAATCAGTTGCTGGAGCAAAATTCGCAGGATTAACTAAGTATACTGCATTAGTACCAGATATATAGTTCGTAAAAGCGGTTTTGTCCGCAGCAGTAGGTACATCTCCACCTGCACTATAACCCTCAGCCTTATAGCTTTGATATGCCGCTTTAATTACATTCAAATCTGAATCAATTGTACTAATTCTTGCTTTCCTAATAACACCTGTTACCGATACTGCTGCAACCGCCGCTAATATTGCTAAAATAGCAATAACTACTATTAACTCTACAAGTGTAAAACCCTTTTTATTCCTTCTTAATTTCATAACAACCTCCATTGGTAGCTTTTCTGCTAAAAATATTATAACCTATCACTTAACCTTTGTCAATACCGCTTTTGTAAATTATGTTATATTTTATTCGCAAAAGTTAAAAATAATTACTTGAAACATTTACCATTACCGCCATATTTTATATTTTTACCTCTATTTTTCTAAAAGCGCTTTACTCTATAGGCAACTATCTCCTTTTAACCTTTTTTTGGCGCCGCCAATTAACTCAAAGAAAGCAAATGCGCATACCGCAATACCGAGACCTGAGATAATAGGATAAGTCAGATTAACAATCTGCTTGAATCCGCATATTGATACCATAATTCCTAGCCCGAATGTTATTAACGCTGACATATAACCCTTGCGTGTTATCTGCGTCAACTCGTCTACTACTATTTTATTACAGCTAGTAACCGTCGTGAATATTGCAATTAGAATTGTAACCACTCCGATTACTCCGAAGTTGCTCTTTGTTGCGACAAGCAAAAAAGGCATGGAAAAGTCTTGATAGGCAATAACTACTCTCAACATGTAATACATCAGCGCGAACATTACCGCAACTACTATTGAGCTGCTGACTATTATCTCTGTCTTTTTCATATCTTTACCCGCGCCATACATAATTGAAGATGCAAAAAGCATATTCATTGTGCAATAAGCCAGAGCGTTGAGCGGACGGAAGCCAGAAGAAAGCGGCATTACCTCAGCTTTTGACGCAATAAAGATGACCGTGCAGATAAGCAAAGGTATCAATATAATATTTACTTTCTTGAGTTTTTCCAGCGAATTAGAGCAAAACGCAGATAATATTCCCATTAATATTCCGGCAAGCGGTATATAAAAATATGTGCTTACTATCTCTTCAGCTGCGGCAAGCATTGCAGCGTAGACAAAAAATGCGGATATAGCGAGAGTTACATTGATTATTTTTTTGATTGTCGGATTGCTTTTTAT
>SACC01000151.1 GCA_009928745.1 Clostridia bacterium | reverse complement strand
GCAGGGCATCGGTAATGGTGATGAGCACGCGAATTACCTGCAATCCCAACAGCCCGCTGACCAGCCAGATCAACCATTCGGGGTGCGATTGATCGGTCAATACCTGGTCAATCAATACGCGCGTCATAAACGGCGGCAGCATGAACAGGCCTTCGCGCTTGCGATGCAGGTAAAACCCGACATAACCTACGCGGAATTCTGCGATATCGCCGTCAATACGGCGGTAATGAACAGCGACGGATTGAAGGTTATTAATCCAAAAGGTATTATCAACGCTTTATCTTAAAATTTTACATAGAATCGGAGATATAAAATGAATAGTATGTTCATCTGCCCAAAATGTAAAAACAGACTCAATTCGTTCAAATGCACCGTTTGCGGGTATGAAGTGCCGCGGATAAATTTTATCTATCAGTTCTGTTCGGACGCACCGGTAAAGTTTGACGGCGAAAACCAATATATAGGTTATGACGGGATCGGGGAGGATTTCGAACCTGCGGTTACCTATTGGGATACCAACAATACCGAACGGTACGGAGTATACGAAGCCTGCGGAGACCTGATAGCCGAAAAATTCGGTAAAGGCATAACGGTACTCGACCTCGGCGCGGGGCTTGGTACGGCTTCAATTCCGCTTGCAAAGAACGGCTTATACACCATTGCCGCCGACATTTCCAATGTCATGCTTTCCACCGCCGTCAAACGCGCAAACGGACGTTTTGACAAGCTGATATGCGCGCGGATGAACGCCTACGAGCTTATGCTTGCGGACAACAGCGTCGATATCGTGGTAGAAAACGCAATGATTCATCTTGTGGATAATCCGGAAGACGTTATCCGGGAAATCAAACGGGTATTAAAGCATGACGGTTATCTTATACGGTATGGCTCCTATGCTCAGCCACTTAATAAAGAAGAAACCGAGAAAAATACATATTGCAACGCCGTTTTGTCGGATATTTCGGATTTCTATTATCAGAAACTGACGCAGCAGGGCTATAAAGGAGTATGGTTTGACAATCATGCCAATGATTATATAGAGAAAAACTTTGAACAGCCATACAATGAGGTCGCGGAGAGCTTTTCGGAAATATTCACCGAAAAGCTGAAATTCCGTCTTTACCGTATGAGAAAAGGAGCGCATTCCGATTTGCAGAATACCCCCAAGGAATTCATCGCTAAAGCATGGGAAGCCGCCGACTGTTATGCAAAGGAGAAATATGGCGAGGATTATATAAATATCGAAGGGTTTTCAAGATACGGCGCGGCAATAGACTTATATAAAGTAAAAGAATAAATCTCGGCAAGGAGCGGTTGAAAATCAACTGCTCCTTATGTATTTTATACATGTATGATCCAAAATTATTCCGTATTGATTTTTAAACGAAAATAATATATAATCGAATTATAATAAATTAAGTCGTATTAAACGCCTGTCATTTTGAATATATATTATTATCAAGCGGAAAGCGAGGGCAGTATATATGAAAGGGTTAAATACGTATTTTTTACGTAAAGGTATTCTGTCGGAAAGCAGAAATGAATATCTGTCTGGTAAAGATTTTGAGGAAGAACAGCTTTCTCATAACGTACTGCGCGGCAAGCTGATGGCAATCGTAACGATAGCTTTTGAAGTTATCTTTTTTTCTATTGCTTTTATTTCTTGTCTCTTAAACACAAATGACAGCTTTGCTTTTAACGCATATTTATTCATGTACTTATTAATGATTTCCTTGAACCTGATATTTCTATTGCTTATACGCTTCTACTACCTTAAGTACATTTCCCCGTCGGTAATGAACGCCGTCGTTGTGGTTTACTTAACCCTGGTTATGACATGGGGCAGCGTAATATCTCTGATGGATCAACGAATGTACGCGCAGCTTATAACCTTTATGATAAATATGGCGGTATCTTTAATCATATATCTTTTAAACACAAAAAAGATGCTTATACCGTTTTTAATTTCCACCGCGGTGTTGGCAATAGGACTGCCTTTCTTTCAGCCTTCAAGCGATATACTTATAGGCCATTATGTGAATCTGTCCGTATTTATTGTCGTCTTCTGGATAGCTTCGAGAATCGTATACCACAATTACTGTGACAATTATGTGATAAAGAAGCTCATGGACCAATCGGAATTACGGTTAAAAAACGAAATGGAAGAAAAAAAGTTCATCAACGAAAAACTTGCGGAAGCAAATGAGCAGCTTAAAAAGATGGCGCTTATGGATGAACTGACAGGACTTCCGAACCGCAGAAGCTACGGCGAATTTATTGAAACAATGTTTTTGAATAATAACAATTCGTCTTTAACCGCGTCAGTCATAATGATGGATATAGACTTCTTCAAGCAGTATAACGATACATACGGGCATGACAAGGGCGATCTTGCGTTGGTCGATATTGCGGGGCAAATATATTCGATGGTAGAGGATCCGGAACAGATTGCCGTTCGCTGGGGTGGCGAGGAATTCATCTACATGGCTTTCAATAAATCACAGGATTATATTTATAAGTTGGCCGACTCCCTGAGAATTAAAATAATGGAGCTGAAAATCCCGAATCCGGGTTCTTCGGTATATCCTTTTATTACAATCAGCATGGGTGTATGCACAGGACACGCGGCAAGCAGGGAGGATATCAACACTCTTATAAAGTACGCCGACAAACTGCTGTACCAGGCAAAGGACGGCGGCAGAAACCGTGTTATCGGGGAATTATTTGATAATAAAAAGCAGCAGACGAAAAGTGAACGATAAGGGGATGCAATATGGATTATAAAATATTAGCTTTAATGTTAAAAAGCAAAGATTTTCATAAATATGTACCGGAAACTGTAAGGGATTTTATTGATGAGGTTGAAACCGACGTTCTTGAAGCGCATATTAATCGTGTAATGACCTCACCCATTAAATATGTCAACAGCTTTGACAGACCTTTATACCAGCTGTATTTTATAGCTTCCTGGGCTAATCTTTATAATTCACTCCTTGAAGATAAAAAGATAAGCCTTCTGGAAGTGGCTACAGGGGATTCCTGTTATGTTATAAACGCTTTGGAACATCATTCCTCCGACAAAGGCGAATATGTCACTTTTAATTTAAACAAAAAACTCAGCAGCAGCTTTATCGCTAAAAACATAGACAAAGCCGTTAAAATCAAAGTAATTGAAGATAACGGCATGAATGTTTCAAATTATTTTACGCAGAATTCTTTCGATATTATAGCTTTCCATCATGCTGTAAACGACATAGTTCAGACAATTATAGCGGAAATTGAAGGTATTGATACAATTAACTGCGACTGGTGGGTGCAGGAACCCGAAATGCTGCGAGCGGTGATAAAACACCACAGAAACGGCACATTGAAGCAAAACGCTTATGGGAGTTTTATAAAGATTGTTGATGTCTGCTCGCAAGTGTTGAAAACCGGCGGATATATGATTTTCGATAACCGCACATTTGCAATCAAAGAAGGGTTAGATTATTCAACGGAATTTCATGATTCGTATATAGCTATGGCAAGAGAATGGATAAATGAATCCGCTCTGCCGTTGAAGGAAATAACAGTTGACGGATACGACAGCAAGTGGTGGATGATATTAAAGAAAGTATAAGTAAAATGATAAATAAAAATGATAACAAACCATTCATCGTCGGGATTGCCGGGGGTACGAGCAGCGGTAAATCTACCTTATGCGCAGCCCTTGAGGAAAGACTTTCATGTTTTAAATCAATCACGATACACGCGGACAGCTATTATAAAAAGATATTGCCGAAAGTTATTTCACCTAAAAGCGGTATAATATACGATGATTACAATCATCCGTATTCATTAGAGAAGGATGAGTTTATAGCCGCCATTCGTTCGTTAACCAAAGCGGACGCGGATATTATTCTTATCGATTCTTTATTTACCTTGTATTATGAAGAAACAAGGAATATGTCGGATTTTAAAATATTTATCGACCTGCCGTCGGATGAAAGGTTGATAAGGCGTATAAAGCGAAATACAAAACGAGGATTTTCATTTGATGAAATTACCGCTTATTATTTGGATTCGGTAAGATACCGTCATAATGAATTCGTTGAACCGACAAAAATTTATGCCGACCTCATTATTAACGGCAATTATAACGAAACAACACTTAATGTTATAACAAGTTGGGTAAAAAGCTGCATAACCGAATAAAAAGATACGCCGTCAAGATATAAATCCTGACGACGGGCCGTCAGGGTAATAACCTGACGGCGGTTTTTTATGTTTTATTGTTATGTATTTATGCTTCTGTTTGATTCAATAGTTGCCTGACCTGCGTTTCCTGTGCGAAAAGCACGCAGCCTCCGACATGTTCCTGTGCCAGATTGCCTTCCCGCAGCTTAATAAACAGCGGTGATTGCAACGACTCCTTTAATGAAGTTTCGGTAACGCTGATATCGGAAAAGGGCGAAAAGGGACACGGCTCCGCGCCGCCGAAGGCGTTGATATGGAAG
>SACC01000150.1 GCA_009928745.1 Clostridia bacterium | reverse complement strand
ATCTTAATATTAACCTCCCTCCGTGCTCACTTTCTACAGATTTTATATTAGAGGGCAAAGTAAGTGAAGCCACGTTGGGACAATTAAATAAAGATAGAAAATGGGTTCTCGAAAGATTAAAAATTAAGGATGAAGACGCCGTAAAAGATATTGCGCTCGCAATTTACGACGAAAAAAAGGATGAATTCTACGTTCATCCCAAGGTATTGTCTGATTAACACAATTTACTTATGCAAAAAGATATTTATACCGCAACGGGCAGTTTTTTGCCAAGTTTATGGTATTCGTAATTTTCAAGCGCAAAGCTGTCCACAGTAAAGTCGTAAAAACTGGTTATTGTTGTATCAATAATTAGTTTTGGCGCATTGTAGCTTTGGTTATTAATTACTTCTTTAGCGGTTTCTATATGTCTGTCATATAGATGAGCGTCGGCAATTACATGTACAAGTTCGCCTACTTTCAGCCCCGAAACCTGCGCCAGCATATGCATAAGAATAGAATATTGAACTATATTCCAGTTATTAGCGACTAGCATATCCTGAGATCTTTGATTAAGAATACCGTTAAGTGTTTCCCCCGATACATTGAAGGTCATTGAGTAGGCGCAGGGATACAGATTCATTTCGTGTAAATCCTGATGCGCATAAATATTGGTCATTATACGGCGGGATTGCGGATTGTGCGCTAAGTCATACAGCACACGGTCAACCTGGTCAAATTCGCCCTCTTTATATGTATGCTTCACGCCAAGCTGATAGCCGTACGCTTTGCCAATAGACCCGTTAGCATCTGCCCAAGAGTCCCAAATATGGCTGTTAAGGTCTTTGACATTGTTGGATTTTTTCTGCCAAATCCACAAGATTTCGTCAACTGCCGCCTTAAAATTGGTATATCTTAAGCTTGTAATGGGGAATTCTTTGCTCAAATCATATCTGTTGACAATACAAAATTTTTTAATTGTATGCGCGGGAGAATTATCGTCCGCCCAGCGCGGTCTAACCTCTAACTTTTCGTCCGAAAAGCCGCTTTCCAATATATCTTTAATATTAGCTTTGAATATTTCATCAGCGTAGCTCATAATTACCCCCTGTTTTTATTCCTCTGATTCTTCGTCTTCTTCTTCAGGTTCGGGAATAGTAAATGTTATTATCTCCGAATACTCGGTCAATTCGCCTATCGTTTTTGCGCCGATTTTATACTCATAAACGCCCGGCTCGCTTGCTGTTATTGTATAATTGAGATTATACACGGTGGTTTTTGCGCCGGTTGCCACATTCAATATATAATACTCGGATGCTCCTGAGACCGCGTCCCAAGATATGATATTGTCTACTAGCGTAACCGCGCTCATTGGCGGTATAATAGACAAAACACGGGTCTTAAGCGCGGGCATTTCTTCAACAATTTCCCAAATATTATTAAAATCAAAATTTGCGTAAGTCTCTTGCAAGCCTTCATTTTGCGAAGTTATACAATAAACGCTGCTGCCGGACTTAAGCTTTGTGCAATTGCCCACGGTGTAAAGTTGCGCAATATCCGAATACATTTGCGTAATTTGCGCCGGAGTTTTGTCCGTTTCATCGTATTCAATACCCAGCTTGTCAATATTAAAATAACAGTCTTTCAACAAAATATTGCTCCTTAAACTGGTATTCTGCGCGCCGCCGAACATTCCCTTATTGATGTCGCTCACTTCGGTTCCATTAATCGCCGTTGCTGTTAAATTACCCGAATAATAACAATATTCCACTGCGTTAGCATAAGAAAGATATCCCGCAATTCCGCCCGCGTAGGAGACTGCCTTAATTGCGTCTCCTGTTCGTCCGGTCGCGTGAGTTATAATATCCGCAATAGACGAACAGTTGTTAAGAATATCGGCAGAGCTGGTCTTGGTTATTCCCACTATTCCGCCGGCATAGACTCTAGCATAAGTTGCCCGCAATGTACCGCTCGAAGATAATCCGCTCATTCCCGTGCCGCGGCTTTCGCCAATAACTAAGCCCGCATACAGTATATTTTCTCCCGTACTCGGAGCGTTGATTGTAAGATCGCCATTAACGCTGCAATTCTTAATAACGCTGGTTGTGGAACGACCGACAAGCGCGCCTACTGAGAACTGTGTAGTTGCGTAGGTAATACTGATATCGGGATCTACGATATTGACATTCTTAATAACGGCATCCTGTACCAGTCCGAACAGTCCTGCTGCAACGTTAGTGCCTGTACCTGCCACCTTGGTTATCTTCAGGTTGTTGATATTGAATCCGCCGCCGTCAAATACGCCCTTAAAAATATTGTTACTAATCCCGATAGGCGTCCATTCTTTGCTCTCAAGGTCAACGTCGTTCGTCTGTACATAATATACCGGAACTGCGATATCCTGATTATTTTCGTCCTTAATCGTACGCAAACCCGTCGAAATGCGGGATAATTCTTCCACACTGCCTACAGTAATGGGATTCTCTCTACTGCCGTCGCCCAATTTGTATACAAAGGTATCTGAATAAGTTGTAAAAGCGCCGTTAACTTTTGCTCTTACCTTATAATAATAATTACCCGGAGCGGCATGATTGATAACATACTTTGTGTCTTTAACAACAATCTCATATCCGCTGTTTTCGTTAAACATAATATTGACATAATATTCGCTCGCGCCCTCAATCTCTTCCCAGGCAAGTTTTGCGCCGGTAAGAGTAACGGCGCTCATCTTTTCTTTATCCACCGTTGTTTCACATCCTACTGCGCTTAACATGAAGCACATAGCTATCAAAATTAATATGCATATCAATAATATCCTGTTATTTTTCATTTGCTTCTTCCTCATGTAACTACTATTATATTTATAGTAGTATAAACTGTCAAGTTAAATAATTTTCACAATAATTAAAGTATTAATAATTAAGTAAGCAATTAATTAAAAACATTGAAGCAAGCAAAAATTTTTTGATAAAATTTGCCGAGCGCGTCCTTTGCCGCCTGCGCAAAAATCTATTCAAAAACCGCAAATCGAATCAGCGCGGGTATTTATTTATTGCTTCAAAACAAAATAATCTAAATAAATTATCGAGATAATTGCAATAATCTAAAAATACTGCTATAATACTTACAATTAAATACAGGTTATCGTAGGGAAGGCGGTTAGATTCCGCCACAGCCCCCGCTACTGTAAGGCTTAAATCGTTAAGACCACTTCACGGGAAGGTCACGAGGCAAATGCCGCCTGAGTCAGGATACCGAAAATAACCGCAGCAATCATCACTCTCGGAGGGAGAGAATAAGCAGATAATGCCTTTTCTTTTTCCGTTGAAAGGGCTTTTTTTATTAAAGGAGAAAATATATGAAAAAACTTAGAATCTTTATGCTTATTACTCTTGCGCTCATTATGTCGCTGAGCCTTTACGCCTGCGATAACGAGCCTGTGGTCTTAGCCTCAGTTGCCGAAACTATTGCTATCCCGCAAGCAACCTATGCCAATGTAGCAGAATTGTTACTTGATCTGGACGAACAATCAATTATCCAGCTGGAGTATACTGAGTACGGTGACTTTGGCATGAGTATTACTTCCATAAAGGGAACAGAGAAAGAACTTATCTCAGTTCCGGTTTCCTCTATTTATATTTCAGTATACCTAAGTTCAGATGACATTAATTATATAGATCTCACGATGCCTACGGTCGTATATGATAACCGCACTTACTACGGAGCGGCGCTCGGCGTCTCAAGTCTTCCGGTAATTAGCGGAGTTGCTTATCTCTTCTGCCTTGTTATCTTCAATGCGGACTGGACTTCGACAATTAATCAGGACGCGCTTATAATACTTGAATAAGTGTGAATTATCGTCTAAAAGCCGTTAAGGATATTGTATTGACAGCCATGCTAACCGCTACGCTAAGCGGCGGTAAGTTGGCTTTAATACTAATCTTTAATGTCGAAGTTGTCACTCTCTTTATAATCGTATACGCCTGCGTATTCGGACTAAAAATATCCTTGACATCAACCTTGATTTTTGTCACGCTCGAGTGCTTTTTGCATGGTTTTGGTACTTGGGTTCTTCTCTATTTTATCCACTGGCCTACGCTTTGCGTCTTCAGTTTTTTACTGACAAAGCTGCTACCTTCTTACTCAAAAAAAGGCGCGCGCTACTATGCGGCAAGACTCGTTGCATATACTTCGCTTGCTATAATTTTGACAGCAGCCTTTGGGGTTACAAGTAGTCTTATTGACGCGCTTATCGGCGCAGGCAGAACCAGCTTTGCCTTCACATATCTTTTCCCGATAATTTATCTGCGCGGCGTACCTTTCTATATAACGCACGTTGTGTCTAACACGGTAATTGTCGCAGTATGCTTCCTGCCGCTATCTAGCTTTCTTTATAAACTAAAAGCAAAGTATTATGGACAATTGGGATAATCTTGTAATGCGTTCAATCATTCGTGTCAAACAATAATTGGTTATAAAAAACGCCGTTTGTGACGGCGTTTTTAATTGTTATTTCCAATTCAT
>SACC01000149.1 GCA_009928745.1 Clostridia bacterium | reverse complement strand
TAATATCCCTGTGCCTTTGTACATTTTGTAAGGAACGCCTAACTGCTTTAGCTGAGCCTCAAGAGCAAAGCTTTCTGTGCGTAGAGGATCATGCTGTCCGTAAATAATCATTGTGGGCGGAAAATCCTTGTTCATATATGCGGTGGGTGAAATAAGCTGTATTTCCTCGGTCAACGCCTTTTCGCGTATCTCCTCTATGCTAAGTCCGGTATAACACCTGACCATAGTCTTAATGTAAGGGAAGCCCGAATCAAGCAATTTTACAATATCAATCGCGCCGCAATTGCATATCCCTGCGGTAATGTCGAAAGAATCACGATGCGAAAATTCGATATTAAGCTTGTCGAACAGTTCTTTGCATTTTACAATAGTAGATACTGCCAACACAAAATTGCCTCCCGCCGATTCTCCAGCGATTACAACTTTTGAGGTGTCAATACTGTATTTCTCTGCGTTATCCAATACAAAATCTATCGCTTTGAATATCTGTCTGAGCTGATTAGGAAATATCCTTTGAGGAGCGGGGCAGTAATCAATATTTGCCACAAAATAACCCTCTTGCGCCGCATGGTAGCAATAATAATTGCGCAGGTCTTTTAATCCGGACATCCATCCGCCGCCGTGAATCATGATCATCAGGGGTTGCTTGACTTTGTCTTCAACAGATTGTTTGCGGTAGATAAAATTGCATCTTTCATATTCTTTGGGATTGCCGTAGGATATGTTCTTTTCGATAACTACGCCCTTAGGAATGGACTCGTGAATTATAGGAAAAAGCAAATACTCGGTAAAATTCAAAAATTTTTGTAACGCCAGTCCGCCAAGCGGTAATGATTTTTTCATATTATCCCACCTTATGTTATGAATAGCATTATTATACGAGAAATAAGCTACTTAAGTCAATACGAAAAGCCAAAGTGGTTAAATTAATATAAATCTAGCGAAAAAACGCAAAAAAAGACGCAAATATCTAAAATACGCAAGGTAAAATTGCTAAAATAACATTATGGATATAGAGACGGAGAAAAAGCGTAAGATAGCGCATATTTTATCAGAAATAAGCCGCAATAAGGATTTGTGCAAGATGCAATTGCGAAAAAGGACGGGATACAGTATGTCGACTGTAATATCGGCGGTAAAATTGCTCGACGCCGATGGTATTATCCTTGCCGCGAAAGGAAAAACCGGTACGGGGAGTAGCAAGACGACTGTTAATATCAATCCCGACAAAGTTGTTGCCGGGGTAAGCTACTTCCGAATGAGACTTTACGGCAAGCTGATGTCTCTTGACGGACGCATAATGCATTCTGCCGAAAAAGAGCTTAATGAAGCGCATTGCGATATTGTGGATAGTATTACAAGACTAATCGAAGATATGCTGCATAACTGTTACAGCCTTTCGGCAATCGGCTTATCAATGGCAATGAGCGATAACACAAGCCTTGCAAAAGTGCTGGCGTTAAGGTTTTGCGTGCCCGTACATATATCGGACAGCGTGGGCGCGCTTGCAATGCATCAGAGGTACATTGTGAAAAAGAATAACGCAAATATCGCCGTATTGTATATCGGGCGGCACATTCGCTGCGCAAAAGTTGCCGAATGGTGTGAAAATATAGAGCTGGGCAACCTGCTATCGCCCATAATATCGGCGCAAAAGGGAAGACTTATCTATGACGAGGTGCTGTCAGTTGACGTGGTAAAGCAGCGAATGCAGTCAAAATACGGCAAAGCTGATTATATGTTCGAAGCCGCCGTTATGGAGCCTGAAATAACCGTCTATTCCAAGCAGCTGCAGTACGCGATAGGCGAGCTCATACTATTGCTTGACAGAACTGTAAAGCCAAGCACCATAATAGTTGCCGGAGATTATGTCACCAAAGACCTGGTGGACGGAGGGATTGACTCTTTAGGCGACACGGTGCGCGCCGAAGTGATATGCACGGGCAACGGCTTCCGCGAGATTACAGAGGGCGCGTGTTGTATAGGACTCAACGGGTTTTTGTATTATTAGAAAGACTTTTACATATACTTTGATTGCTAACTGAACCATCACAATATTTAATTGTTTATTGAATAGGGAAAACGTAATTAATTCAGCATTTTCCTTAATAAGAATAGCGGTACTTGTGGTATAATAAAAAAATGGAACTAATTAACAATATAATAATAGGCTTAGACGAAGAAAAAGATTTGATTAATATTGCAGCAAAAAAAGCGGGTTGGAAAAGCTCGGAAATAGCTGCTTTTTTTATTACGCGTCGTTCGATTGACGCGCGAAAGAAAAGCGACATCAAGCTGGTTTTCTCGGTGGAACTCAGCAAAAGCCGCGAGAGCAAAGCTCAGCGTGTTATAAAAACAATAAAAAAATCTTTTGATTATCCTCCGATAGTGGTTGGCTTTGGTCCTGCGGGAATATTCGCTGCGCATACGCTTGCGCTCTCAGGCGCAAATCCCGTGGTAATTGAGCGCGGCGATAATGTTGACGCGAGACGGTCAAAGGTTGCGTCTTTCTGGCAAAACGGTGAGCTTTGCGTCGAATCCAATGTTCAGTTCGGCGAAGGGGGCGCGGGAGCTTTCTCGGACGGCAAACTGAATACGGGTACAGGTGATAACGAACGGCAAAAATACGTTCTCAATACCTTAATCAACTTTGGCGCGCCAAAAAATATTGAGTACGACAACAAGCCTCATATAGGTACCGACAAGCTGGGCAATGTGGTAAAAGCCATGCGCGAGGATATAATAGCAAGGGGCGGCAAGGTATATTTTAATACAAAAGTCACCGACATAATTGCGACAAAGGAAGGGGTAAAGGTAATTTGCGGCGACAAAGAATATGTAACGCGCCATCTTATACTTGCCTTAGGTCACAGCGCAAGAGACACGCACCGTATGCTACATGACAGAGGCTTTGAGATGGAAGCCAAAGCTTTTGCGGTCGGTATGCGCATTGAACATTTGCAGAAAGATATAGACCGCGCAATGTACGGAGAGTCTGCCGGACATCCTGCTTTAGGCTCAGCGGATTACAAGCTGGTTAAGCATACCGGATACGGCGGCGTTTATAGCTTTTGCATGTGTCCGGGCGGTTATGTCATAGCGTCCTCATCCGAAAACGGTACGGTTGTCACGAACGGTATGAGCAATAATAAAAGAGACGGTATCAACGCTAATTCCGCGATTTTGGCGGGAGTTACGCCCAAAGATTTTGGCGAAGGGTTATTTGACGGATTAAAATACCAGGAGGCTCTGGAGCGCAAAGCATATGATTCGGGCGGAGGGGGTTTTTATGCGCCATGTCAACTGCTCGGCGATTTCTTGAAAGGCAGACAAAGCGCATCTTTTGGCAAGATACAGCCCACATATAAGCCGGGTACGCGTTTTTCCAGACTTGACAATTTGTTCGGGGCAAAAATAAGCAACGCTTTTCGCGAGGCTTTTGTCGGATTTGACAACAGCATAAGAGGCTTTTCCGCGCCTGATGCAGTGCTTACCGGAGTAGAGACAAGAAGCTCCAGTTCATTGAGAGTATTGCGCGGAGAAGATTATGCGAGCGTTAGTTCCAAGTATGTGTTCCCCTGCGGAGAGGGCTGCGGCTATGCGGGGGGTATAATGTCCTCGGCAGTTGACGGTATGCGCATAGCGGAAAAAATTATAGACAATATGCAATAATTAGAATTATCCAATTGATGTATTAAGTTGTAAAACGAGAATAAAGTAAAGATTTTTAAAAAGGGTCTTTGTGTCAGGCGGTTGACTAAAGCTGAACAATTATCCGTATAACATCCTTGTAGGTTCTAATGATAACATTGCAATTAATGCTATAACAATACAAGATATGGAAAAGGACGAAAATTTAATAATTATCAAAAAATGTAATGCTTGACAAATTATATTGCATTTAATATAATATAAATGACTTTGTGGAATTTATAACACATTTTTCTATGTGTTAGATGTTGTCTCAATAACGGTAGGGATAATTGTGAGAAGGGGAAATATGAAAAATAAGAAATTAATAGCCATAATGGTAATAGTTTTAATTACATTGTGTACAATTCTTTATGCCTGTAATGATATTGAATATGATATTATTTTTGAAGTTGACGGAGAAGTTTACTCAACTGTTACAGTTAATAGATTAGAAACAATTAAATTGCCCGCTGCTCCGGAGAAAGATGGATATGAGTTCGGCGGATGGTTTTTGGATAATAATACATGGGATCAGTCCTTTACGGTGGATTCTATAATGGAAGCGTCTATATCCGGCAGTATAAAAGTTTACGCGAGATGGGTTCCGCAACAGGAAACTACATATACAATAACCTTTGACACTCGAGAAGGCACGGCAATAGCGGCTATTATTATACCGTCGGGGACAGCATTGACCCGTCCCGAGGATCCGACTAAAGAAGGCTATACTTTCGAAGGTTGGTATTATGATGCCAACTGCACGGTCTCCGCAGAAGATTTAATTGAAGGCGCAATTTCCCAAAGCTTCACTGTATATGCGAAGTGGCTTCCTGAAG
>SACC01000148.1 GCA_009928745.1 Clostridia bacterium | reverse complement strand
AATATAACATCTGTAGAAAGTGAGGAAGGCGGGAGGTTAATATTAAGATCCTTCGCCACCACAGGCATTGCCTCACCAATAGGCAAAATGCTTATTTTTCCGCTTGTTTCAAGAATACAATAGGCAATATTCGTGATGTCAAAATAACCCTGCTCGCGGCACAAAGATAGAAACTCGTTAATAGATAATTTTGTTTTCTTTATATTTTGATACAGTAACTTACCCTTGTCTATAAGAATTACCGGTGAGCCGATTACGATTTTCTTCAAAAAATTAAATTTTCTTCCGACCAGCGAAAGTATGATATCCAAAGCAGCAAATACTGCCATTCCAATCAAAAAATAGTAAAAAGGTATTTCGGTTTCAAATGCCATTTCCCCCGCAATCGAACCAAGCGAAATGGCAATTATA
Organism: Clostridia bacterium; assembly: GCA_009928745.1. Taxonomy (GTDB): domain Bacteria; phylum Bacillota; class Clostridia; order Christensenellales; family CAG-1252; genus SACC01. Next base: position 4,162 of record SACC01000148.1, on the reverse strand, counting down.
TAATCTATAAAATCCAATTGCGCAATTTGTTTTTTGCCCATTATTTTGGCAATAATAAATAGAAAGAAAAAAGCTATTGTAGCATTTAAAATTACTTTACTTATACCCATAATATCCTCCATAACCTTATTAATTATTCACATTAATAAATTTATTACACATAAACAGATAAAAAATAAGGCAAAATTCGCTAAAAATATAATTATCTGATAAAGACTCTTACAACTAAGACATTGTGTTTATTGTTGACATACAAAATATAGCAATATATAATAAAGATGTATATGAAGTATGTAATAATTTTGTGCGACGGAATGAGCGATTATAATATCCCCGAGCTTAACGGAAGAACGCCTCTAGAGGCGGCTTTTACGCCCAACATGGACGCTTTGGCAGCTTATTCCGAACTAGGGCTTGCGCAAAGTGTGCCTGTCGGGATGAAGCCAGGCAGCGATACAGCCAATCTTTCAATTCTGGGTTACGATCCGGCGCTTTACTATAGCGGCAGATCACCGCTTGAAGCGCTTGCGATGGGCATTACACTAAAGGATACTGATATTGCAATAAGATGCAACTTAGTCACCCTTTCGGATGACGATATATACGATAACAAAATTATGCTTGACTACAGCGCTGGGGAGATAACAACTCCCGAAGCGCATCAGCTTATTAAACATATTGAAGCTAATTTTGGCAGTTTGCGCATGCATTTTCACGCAGGTATCAGCTATAGGCATTGTTTGGTAATGGAGAATGCTGCTTTGGGTACTGTATTTACTCCGCCCCACGATATCACCGGCAAGCAAATAACTGCTTATATGCCCTCCGGTTTATACGGCGAGGAGATTGCTGAGATGCAGAGGCGTTCGTATGCTTTGCTTGACAATCACCCGATTAATATTGCGCGTCGCAAGGCGAAGTTGCGTCCTGCCAACTCTATCTGGCTATGGGGCGAGGGTGTAAAACCCAAGCTTAAAGATTTTTATGAGAAGAACGGCATCAAGGGCGCTATGATATCCGCAGTTGATCTGCTCAAAGGTATTGCGTTCGGCGCAAATATGACGGTTGTTGAGGTTGAAGGCGCTAACGGTACGCTGCACACCAACTATTTAGGCAAAGCGCAAGCCGCGCTTAACGTGCTTGAGCAAGTGGATTTTGTATACATACATATTGAAGCTCCCGACGAGATGGGACATCAGGGCGAGCTTAACAATAAGATTAAAGCCATAGAAAATATTGATCGTGATATTGTCAAGACAGTAGTTGAGGGACTTAGAGCAAAGCAAGAGGAATTTAGTATTCTGATATGTCCGGACCACGCAACGCCGATTGCAATTCGCACACACTCAAGCGATCCAATACCTTATATGCTTTATAGGTCTAATAATCCAAAAAATAACAATACTAAGTATAATGAAAAAGTTTGCGCTGAAAGCGGATTATTCGTTAATCAGGGCAGTAAATTGATAGAAAAACTTTTAGAAAGGGGAAATATATGAGCGAAAAGAAAGGTAAGAAGGCAGTTAATGCTGCAATCAAAGATGAGACTGTGAAAGACGCAGTGCAAATACAAGAAGATGAACAGAAGGAGTCAGTAGTAGTTGAACAGTCCGATGCGGGCGAAATAGTAGACGCAGCGGAGTCAACAGTTGCGGAAGAGACCAATGTTGAGCAAGACTCAATAATCGCGGAAGAGTCAATAGTTGTTGAGCAAGAGGCGGAGACTATAGTTGAAGAAACAATAACGGATACAAATGCAACTGATGCGGCGATAGTCGATGCAATTGAAGCAGAGGTTTTGACAGAGAACAGCGCGCCGAACAGCGATGCAGGCGATACCATTGAGAAAGCCTCAGTATCGGTCGCGGTTGAACCTAAGGAAGACGCGGCAGAGGTTGTTGAAGAAGCTCCTGGTGAGGGCGCGGTATCAGTAAGCGAGAATATAGAGGAATTAGGCGCAGAGCAAAATCCTACCGAGGGCGCAGAGACTGTGGTTAGCTCTAATGAAGAGAGCGCTCAAGGAGAGGAAAGCGTTCCTGTTGAAGAAGTTACTACAACAGTTGAGGCAAGCAATGCCGAAGGCGAGCTATTTGCGCACGAAAAGGACAAGATAAAGGTAGAAAAGGCAGAAGAAAAAAAGAAAAAAGAGCCAAGCAAATTCGGTTTGTTCGTCAAAAAGCATAAGCTTATATTCATTATTGCGGCAATAGTATTATTAGTCGCGGCAGGCTTGACCGCAACATATTTTATAGTCACCAAAGATATGGTATTCATAAGAACAGCCGAGGACTTATTAGAAGCCGACAAGGGTAATCTGCTTGTATTCAAGGCTAATGTTACAGTTGACGGCGACATTTCGCTTGAGGGTTATTCGTTTGATATGAATAAATACACCCTTACAGTAACCGGCACTTTGACAATCGCAGGTAAGGATGGTCAGGTTATCAATATCGGCGAGAAAAAACGCAAAGAGTTTATTGCAGGCGGCGCGGTGCGCGGCGATACAATAATCGTTAACGGCGCAACGGCAAGCGTGATTATTCGCTCATCGCTTAGTGTGGACACTATGAATATCAATACTCTAGGCGTAGAGCTTTATGGCGACATTTCCGCATACAGCTTGCAAAATGCGACAATTAATATAAACAGCGCCACATTTGCCAAGGTATATTCGGCGGTAATCGGAGCGTTCGCGCTTGGGGCAAATGTCGATATGGATTATTACGGCAGCTCAAACAGTATTACCGGCGGCAAAACAATTACAGTATATGACGGCGCGTCAAGCGGCTTGATCGCCGATGCGCAAAAGGTGATATTGTATCCCGAAAGCGCGGTAGACACTATCAATAATGTGCCCGATTGCGTGTTCGTAGAATACCTTGCAGCTCCCGAATTATTAATTATCAAAGAGGGCAATAGTTTTGTATGTTATATTTCCAAAGTACAGAATGCCGATTTTTACGATTACTCTATTGCCGGGCAAACAGGCAGAATCGATGCTACGCAGAGCAGCTTTGTGCTACCTATGCTTAGCCCAGCAAAATATGACCTTTTGGTGACGGCAGGCGCAACCAACGAATCCTATAACAGCGCAAGAGCGACCGCAGTAGTTAGCGTGCATTACACTGTAAAACTGGCGAAGCCTGCGATAAGCGTTGAAGAGAGCGGCGGTGTCGTTACGCTCACAATAGGTGGGGTTGAGCACGCTACTGAGTATATTTATTGTATCAATGGTATAGAATACTCGCCCGTTAACGCTGGTTCTGTTATTATTACCGATAAAGTTCAAGGCGTAGGCAATTATACAGTGTATGTATACGCAAGGAATACCGAGGATAACAGCTACGAGCAGTCGGACAGCGCAATGACAAGCTATATACACAAGATTAACCTTGCAATGAGCGAGGTTATAGTTGTTGATAACGGCAACGGCACCTATACCGCCAGTTGGGCAGCAGTAGCGAATATCAACTATTATATGATTACTGAGGACGGCGTAGTGACCTACACACGGGCGACCACTTATACTTTCACAGAAAGCTCAATAATGATAGTAGCGAAAGGTACGGGATATTATGTCGATTCGGCAGCAACTATTGTGAACGCTCCCGCGCCTCAAGTCGGGGAATAACTTCGACCTTATATCTGCAAATATCGGCTATCGGGCTCAAATAGGGGATTAACATCCACCTTGCATCTATTATGCTTATTGGAAAATGTAGGTTGTCCGAGAATAATGAATTTGACGCCTTGTATCACATTCGCCTGCTAGAATTTGTAGAATTTGTTAAAATCGCAAAGCATGACAGTAACGTGCTAGCAAGTTGGAAGGCGGCAAGAATGACTAAATACCCTTACAGTTATAATAAAAAAGACGCGACAATTAATTAACAAGTTACAGGGATAAGTTTGTACGCAGAAAAGGGCAAAAACATTTTGACAAACACGCATAACTATGCTAAAATGGTTATGCGTTAAATGGAGAAGTACCCAAGCGGCTCAAGGGGCTCCCCTGCTAAGGGAGTAGTATGTTTGAAGCGTAGCCCGGGTTCAAATCCCGGCTTCTCCGCCAAGTAAAGCCTAAGTTGAATTTTAAATTCGGTTTAGGCTTTTATTAATTGATGTTCAAAAATTTGCAAAAAATAAATATATCAATACCTAC
>SACC01000147.1 GCA_009928745.1 Clostridia bacterium | reverse complement strand
ATATAAGGTCGCTGAGGGCAGTTACGGTAACCTTACGCTATATCCAAAATTTGTTAAGAATTATCAAATTATTTTTGATGAAGCTCTTGGCGAGGAAGTAGATAATATGATTTTTCTTGACACGGATACATACGCTGCGTTACCGACTTGCGTAAGGATGGGATATACCTTTAACGGTTGGAAGACGGGTAGCAAAATATTCGCGCAGGGTCAGACATCTGTTAGCGAAATTAAGAGCTATATTCCAGTCGGCGGATATTCAATAACGTTAATTGCGCAATGGCAGGTTATAACCTATAATATCACCTATAAGTCTTCAGACGGCACAGCGGTTCTAGGCTCTGACACATATACTGTGGAACAATCAAAAACACTCTCGACGCAATGGGGAGTCGCCGGTTGGTCGGAAAGTATCGGGGGAAATACAATTACAGTAATTCCGCTAGGCTCAGCCAATAGAGATATGATACTTTACGCAAAATTTAATTAATATCGAGTTTTTTATTGCAGTTCTTATCTCTTTAATGATTTGAACCCACCTAAGCAAATATTAGCTGTTAACTTCTAAACGCGCCGCATTAGCGACGCGTTTTTTGCGTATATTGAGATTTATTGTCGAAAATATTTACAATTCAAAATTTTTACTAAATATTTGGCATTTTTTACTATAAATTTCTATTTAAATGTTGTATAATGAATATATGAACAAATGTTCACATAAGGAGGGTATTATGCAAAAAGAGGATGTGATCATAAGTAGAGTGTTGCTTGAAGGCTACAAGCATTTAGACAGGCTGTACGAAGCTATGGGTCAAAGTATTGAGTGTCTTGTTGCTAGCGGCTACAACTCGGGCTATCGAGGGACTACCGGACTGGTCTATGAAAAAATAATCAACTATACATACAGAAGAGCAGGTATATATAATCTTAAAGCCATAGTTAATCAAACTTTGGAACAACTGACTTCTCGGAGCAGAGAAGTTTTGACGCTGCATTTTATCGAGCAAAAAGAATTCGCAGAAATAAAAGACATTTTAGGTGTATCCCTGAGGACGGCATTCAGGTATTACGATAAGGCGTTGCAGACTTTTGCCATAACGCTTAATAATACCGGTTTTACTGAGGCAAGGATAGAGTCCGAATACGCTGAAGAGCCTTTTTATATCAGAATGAAAAAAAAGGTGCTTGATACTCAGAAGGTCAATGTCGAAAGAGGGGTAAGATGCTACGGTGAGGCGGCTAATTCAGTAGAAGAAAATTGCGTAGAAGTATCCGCAAAAACGATAAAATTAATTGTTAAGGGAGACAATAATCAAAGACAAAATGTCAACAGTAATATTCAAAGGCAAAGGGCTATTTGATAAAAAAATATTTACGCTATGCGTAAATATAATTAATACTGTTTGTTCAATACAAAAATCAATACTTATTCGTAATAATCGTCATCGTTATTATAATAGTCGTCTTCGTATCTACGGCTGCGCGGATTGTCGTCCATATAACGGTGGTGAGGGGGGCGTCTCTTTCTGGGTTTGAAAAGTAAAAAAACAATTATTACGGCAGGTATTATTATGCCGATAATTAATAAAGCTTTTACCAGATTATTAGACGGTGTAACATCTTCAGCAGGAGTTACGGGGTCTGGGTCAGGATCGGGGTTTACCTGAGGTACATACACATCGCTTTGTTTGACAAAATATATAGCGTTTTCAGAGTTTTTCTTGACTGCGAACCACATGATTGACTCTGAAGATATCTTACCTATATATACAAGCGTATCGGCAGTAGCTAGAGTGGAGGGAGAATTGCTGTTGACAGATGGATATATTAGTTTTGGCGCGTTGAGTGTAATGGCAGTAGAGGAATAAGGATTGTTGATATTAACGTATAATCCTACCGCAACATCACTTTTTTTAAGATAACCGCTGATTCCGTTGTATTTAATAATATAATAAGCGCCGCCGTCGTCAAAGATAACTTGGGCGTAAGTGTTAATGGGCAAATTAAATAATAAGGTCATTGTATCATTGTTAAGCCTGTAAAAACCTACTGTTTCGCTTTCAATCTTGACAAAATCCCCCGCATCAGCGCTTGCAACAGCCGTAATGCAGGTAAGAGAGAATACAAGAACAAGTATGAAAAGTGTAATTAATAATTTCTTCATTGATACCCCAAAGCTATCTTATTTTGATTATACACCAAATTATGTAAAAAATAAAGCAGAAATTTGAGGAAGAAAGTAAATATGTTAAAACAAAATGACAGAATAAGGATTATTAATACTATACTCGAGATAGAAAAAATACTGAAAAGGCGTACTAGATACGACAAGCTTTCTTCCTATAATCAGGGTAGAAAAAAGCATAAAAAGCAACTGGAATTTCACCGTTCCAGCAAGCGCAACCGTTGGGTATTCGGCGGCAACCGCAGCGGAAAAACCGAGTGCGGAGCCGTGGAAGCGGTATGGTGGGCGCGCGGTATTCATCCATACCGTAAAAACCGCAAGGAGGTTAACGGATGGGTAGTCTCGCCCTCTTATGAGGTGCAGCGCGAGGTCGCGCAAGCAAAAATATTATCATATCTAAGTCCAGATTATATCATTGATGTCGTGATGCTGTCGGGGAGAAAGGGCGCTCCCGAATACGGTGTGATAGATTATCTTGTAGTAAAGAACGAACTGGGCGGAGTGTCAAAAATCGCTTTCAAGAGCGCGGATCAGGGGAGAGAAAAATTCCAAGGGGCATCGTTGGATTTTGTATGGTTCGACGAGGAACCCGCAAGAGATATTTATGAAGAATGTTTGATGCGTGTTTTGGACAGAAAAGGGGATATTTGGGGCACTATGACGCCGCTAAAGGGCAGAACCTATATATACGACGAGATATATTTGAATGCCCGCAATAACCAACAAATATGGTGTATAACAATGGAGTGGGAAGATAATCCCTATCTTGACAAGGGCGAAATAGCTGCGCTGTCTCAGTCACTTGCGTCCGAGACGCTAGATAGCCGCCGTTACGGCAGATTCAGCGTTGACGGGGGACTGGTGTATAGCGAATTTCAGCCCGACCTTCATATTATCGCGCCATTTGATGTGCCTTTAGAATGGTATGACACTATTTCTATTGACCCCGGACTTCACAATCCGTTGTCATGCCATTTTTATGCTGTTGACTATGACGGTACAATTTATGTTATTGCAGAGCACTACGAGAAAGAAAAGGATATTGAGCATCACTCGGCAGAGATAAAAAGGATTGCCGACAGACTTAACTGGCATCGCAGAAGCGGACGCCTCGAAGCCTTGATTGACAGCGCGGCAAGTCAGCGTACATTGTCGTCACTGCGTTCGGTTGCAGAGTTATTTTATGAGAAAGATATTCTGACTAATACAAAAGTCAATAAGGATTTATGGAGCGGTATTGCAAGAGTCAAGTCATTATTCGCGGCAAGACCTGCAAGGATTTTTATTTTTTCTAATTGCATTAATCTCATAAGAGAATTAAAAGGTTACAGCTGGGGAGAAGGAGACGCGCCAAAAAAGGAGAACGACCATGCGTTAGACGAGCTACGCTACTATGTTATGAGCCGTCCAGAGCCCGCAGAGCGGCGCGAGATGGTTACGGAAATTAGCAGAGATAAAAACAAATTGATAAAACAAGCCGTCAGAAATATGAAAAGGATTAATGATTGACAGTTATAAAAATTACCATACCATAAAGCAAATATAATCCTTGTAAAATGCAGAAATGGGGGAATTATGGACGAGCAGCTTATTGACGCTCTATATAAAAAAGCAATCGGATATTGCGCCGATGAAGAGACGGTAGAGTATTCGGGCGAGGGCGAAGTAGTAAAACGCAAGGTTGCCACGAAGCATTATCCGCCCGACATTTCCGCCTTGAAAGCGTATGTAGAATTATCTGGTGACAGAATGCAGAGGCTGTCAAATGAGGAGCTGGAAAGAGAAAAAATCAGGTTAATAGGATTATTAAAGGAGGGAGAGAATGGAGCTTAAAAAGGTAAATACGCCACTTAGGTGCGACATGCCGATGTGCGGTAGCCGCGCCACGTACAGTATCACCGCTAAAGGCGGACTGCGGAGCAGGCAGATAAATATTTGCAAGAATTGCTTGGAAGCATTGCATAACGCGATTTCCTGCGAGTTAGTGCCTAAAAGTCCGGATAACTTTATTGTCAAAGCCGTAAAGAGGAGAGAGGAAAATGCAAAATAAATTTTACGAGGATTTGTTACAGGAAGTCAGAGCGGATTTTTATAAGAGAAGAGAGGAAAGAAAGCCTCTTGAACTTCAATGGCGGCTTAATATAAATTACCTTATAGGCAACCAGTTCGCCGAGATAACCCCCAAAGGTGATATTGAAGATTACGGAAAGCAATATTTTTGGCAGGAAAGAGAGGTATATAACCATTTGTCTGTAATAATGGATACCCGTCTTAGCAAGCTCAATAATCTCAAAACAGGTATGAGCTTAAGACCTTCTACATCAGATCAATCTGATGTTAGCGCGGCGGCATTCGCCACAAGAATATTCAACGCAGTAATCAACGATTGCGATATGAAGG
>SACC01000146.1 GCA_009928745.1 Clostridia bacterium | reverse complement strand
ATATAATACTTCCTCGCGTGGAATTATGCGTGACGTAGGGTTGCAGGGGTTGGAGAAGATTATCATATCCGCCGTCTCACGGCGAATTAACTCCAAAACTTCCTTAACATCAACGTCGTAATTATCATTTTTGACGTATTCGACAACCTTGCCGCGTCTTAATTCGGTATAGAAAGCGTACATGGAAAAGTCGGGCGGCAGTGTAACTACCTTGCTGTTATCATTTAGGAAGGCTTCGCACAGCACATTGATTATCTCATCCGAACCATTGCCCGCCATAATGTTATTGAAGGGGATATTCTGGTATTCGCCGAAAGCCTTGCAAAGCTCGGTAGCGTAGGCGTCCGGGTAGCGGTTGAATTGCATTGACCCTACCGCTTCGACGAACTCTTCCCGCGCCTTTTGCGGAATAGACAAAAATGATTCGTTAGCGTCGAGGCGTATCGGATACGTGCCGCTAATAGGCCGATACGGTATCATATCAAGTAATCTTTGTTCTGTTTTGTAGCTCATTTTAACCTCGCTTTGATTGCGGCGGCATGCGCTTGCAGTCCTTCCTTCTCCGCTATGCAGATAATTTCGCTGCCCGCCTTTTGTAATTCGGATTGAGTGTAGTACACATATTGGATTTTTTTAATAAAGCTGTCAACCGAGAGCGGAGAATAGAACCTTGCGGTGCCGCCCGTTGGCAATACATGGTTAGTACCGGCAAAGTAATCGCCCAAAGGCTCGGGAGAGTATGCTCCGAGGAACACAGAGCCCGCATTTTTGACGCGGTCAAGGCATTCAAAAGGCCTGTCAAGCAGTAACTCAAGATGCTCAGGAGCGGTAATGTTGATTAATTCTATCAGTTTGTCAAGACTGTCGCAAACGATTATACCGCCGTAATTATCTAACGATGCCTGGATTATATCCATACGGGGCAACAGCGCGGCTTGTCTTTCAAGCTCCTTAAGGGTAGCGGCTGCGATATCCGAAGAGGTTGTGACAAGTATTGAGGAGGCAAGCGTGTCGTGCTCAGCTTGCGAAAGTAAATCCGCCGCGATGTAAGCGGGATTAGCGTCAGCATCTGCCGCTATCATTATCTCCGAGGGACCTGCCACCATATCAATATCGCAAACCCCGTATACAAGCCTTTTTGCAGTCGCTACGTATATATTGCCGGGACCGACGATTTTGTCGACCCGCTCTATACTCTTCGTACCGTATGCGAGCGCGGCGACAGCTTGGGCGCCGCCGACAAGCAATAGCTCGTCAACCCCCGCGATATACGCGGCGGTAAGTATATCCTCGTTGACCTTACCGTTTTTAGGCGGAGGGGATACCATAACGATTTTGCCCACTTTCGCAAGTTTTGCAGGGATTGTGTTCATCAATACCGAAGACGGATACGCCGCCGTGCCGCCGGGTACGTATATTCCGACACGGTCAAGCCCTTTTACGATTTGCCCGACCATGCAGCCGTTTTGCTCGATTACATAGCCTTTTTTAACTTGCTTTTTGTGAAAAGCGGTAATCCTTTTCGCCGCTTCCTCCAACGCTTTTCTGAACCCTTCGTCTGCGTTATTGTATGCCTTTCTAAAATCCTTTTTGGTGAATCTCTTGATTGCTTTTGCGCCGTCAAAGCGTTCGCTGTACTCTAGTAGCGCGCTGTCGCCCTCGTCTTTGATGCGGTTGATAATCTCCGTTACCTTATTAATAACTATCTTGTCAGTCTCAGCGGCGCGTCTTCGCAAACACTGCAAAAACTCGTATTCACTTTTGTTATCTGCGTATATAATTTTCATACTAGCTTTTTAACCTCTCTGTAAGCTCCTCAATCTCCTGTTTTTTGAGCTTCAAACTTGCGGTGTTGGCGATAAGCCGCGCGGATATGTCCGCGAAGAACTCAACGACTTCCAGTCCGTTCTCCTTTAGTGTTGTGCCCGTTTCCACGATATCGACAATGCCGTCCGCCAGCTTAAGTATGGGCGCTAATTCAACCGAACCTTCGATTTTTACAACCTCGATATCCATCTGCTTGCCGTCGAAAAACTGCTTGGCGACTTCGGGGTATTTTGTGGCTATAGTCTTAATATTATAGCCCGAATAAAAATCCGTATCTTTAAGCGCCGCTAACGCAAAGCGGCATTTGCCAAAATCAAGGTCCATAATCTCATACACCGCGCGGTTCATCTCCATTAAGGTATCCTTGCCGACGACGCCGACGTCCGCAACGCCGTATTCCACGTAGGTCACGACGTCCGCCGCCTTGGCAAACACCACGTTATAGCGGTTGTCCAGATTGATAATCAGCTTGCGCCCCTTGTTAATCAGCGGTTCGCAGTCGATACCCGACTTCTCGAGTAATTCAATCGTACATTTTTCCAATCTGCCTTTAGTAAGTGCGATATTCAACATTTTCATAATTTTACCTCGCTGACTACGGAGTCCTTTATTTTGACAAGTTTTTTTGCGCCGATTTTCTGCGCCCAGCGCAAGGTGTCTTCAATATTGTCGAATAAGGATATTGCAGACGTAACTCCCTTAGCGCTGTAGCTGTCGATAAGCTGTTGAAGCTTGAACAAATCGGGGTCGTCTGTATATATCGCCACGCGCTCGGTCTCCCTTTCTTTCGAACGCTGTTTTTTTACAAGCAGCCGCGCCGCTTCATCGGTATTGACCGCGAACCCCACAGCCGGCACGTTGAGCCCGTAATCGTTATAAAGCGTATCGTAGCGTCCGCCGGATAATATCTCGCGGCTTTCGTTCTTAACGAATCCCTTGAACACTATGCCCGTGTAATACTCGTAATCGTTGATAACCGCAAGGTCTACAAGCACGTTGTCCTTCAGTCCGTTTTGCTCAAGTACGGCTAATACTTCTTTGAGCTGTTTGAGCGCCTCCTGTGAGCGCGAATCGGAGAAGAGCGTTTCGGCGCGCTCTAGTACCGTGCTGTCTCCGAATAATTCGGGAAGACTTTTCAGTATCTCTCCTTTTTCCCCAAGCAGCGCGGCAAGGCGGTTAAGGTCGGGATAATTTTTGGTGGCTATCGCGTGGCGTAGCTCAAGTTTTGCTGATATGTCCAGCTCGTCAAGTAAAGCCTTAATGAATCCCATATGTCCTATCTCGATAATAAAGTCGTCGCCGAACAGAAGCTGCATACTCTTAATCGATAGCATAATAATCTCTATATCAGATTTGAAATTATTTAGCCCCAAGAGCTCAACGCCGGTCTGCATAATCTCGTCCGATTTTTTATAAAAATTAATATTCCTTTTGAAAACAGGCTGACTGTAGAAAAGCTTTAAGGGCAATTCAAGCTTTTGGAGATGCGCGGCGTACAGCCTCGCTATAGGCTTGGTCGAATCAGGACGCATCGTGAGCAGTCTGCCGTTGCTGTCGGTCAGCGTGTAAAGCTCGTTTTGCGATACTCTGCCGACTCCATCCGAGAACACGTCGTAAAACTCAATAGAGGGAGTTATCACCTCCGAATACCCGTACTTTTGATATAAATCTCGCAAAATGTTATCCGCCTTGCGTAACAGTCTGCACTCTTTCAGCACATAATCCCTTGTCCCCTCGGGGGTGATGCGGTCGTATCTTTTCATAAACACCTCGCTGCTTTCTTTATCGCTTTAGCGTACTAAAGTAAACTTATAATAACATACCAAAAAGTCTTTGTCAACAACAAATTTTCAATATTTCCTAAAAAACCAAAATAACGCCCCGATTTTGCTAAATTGCTTGCGTACGAGCAGGGGTTGGAGTATAATTAAAAAGCAATTCAATGTATTTATATATTGATTCTTTAATAAAGATAATAATAATCAGGAGTACTTATATGTTAGATATCTATTTGATACGAAATAATCCCGAAATGGTCAAAGCCGCGCTTGCAAAGAAGGGCTATACGGCAGATTTTACCGCATTGCTCGAATGGGACAGCGCGCGCCGCGCAAAGATTGCCGAGGTGGAAGCATTTAAGGCGAAGAGAAACAAGGTATCAGGCGAGATACCGAGATTGAAAAAAGCCGGTCAGCCGGTAGATGAGATATTCGAGGAGATGCGCCGACTTGGAGACGATATAGCCGAAGGCGATGCAGTCATTAATGAATTAGCGGACAAAGTATTCGATTATTTGTCAGGCTTGCCCAATATGCCCGACGAGGATCTTGTTGCAGGCGAGAAGGAAAGCAACGTGGTAGTAAAGACTTTCGGCGAAAAGCCCGTCTTTAATTACACTTTCAAAAACCATACTGAGTTGTGCTCCGCGCTCAATCTTATCGACTATGAAAGAGGTGTAAAACTTGCAGGCGGCGGACATTGGATATACCGCGGCATAGGCGCGCGTATTGAATGGGCGTTGCTCAACTTCTTTATTGAAGAACATTTGGCGGACGGTTACGAGTTCATACTGCCTCCGCATATGCTCAACTATAATTGCGGCTTTGGCGCAGGTCAATTCCCTAAGTTCGCCGAAGATGTGTATTGGCTGGAGGGTGAAGACCGCAAGAAAGGCAGATTTATGCTGCCTACTGCGGAGACGGCGCTTGTCAATCTGTACGCAGGCGAGATAATCGACGAAAGCAAATTGCCGTTAAAATTCTT
>SACC01000145.1 GCA_009928745.1 Clostridia bacterium | reverse complement strand
GAAGATTTGCCAACATTAGACCTACCGACAACCGCAATTTCCTTTGCCTCATCCAGTAGCTTGTCCGGAGCGGCAACAGAGATTACGAATTGGGCATTTTTAATTATCATACAAAAAGCTCCCTAAAAGCTTCTTCAATGTCAGACACAAAAACCGCTTCCACTTTATTTTTTATAGTATCAGGCAGCTCTAACGCGTCTTTCTTGTTCTGCACTGGCAATATTACTCTAGTTATTCCTGCTTGCAGCGCACCTAACATTTTTTCCTTCACGCCGCCGATCGGAAGCACTCTCCCTGTAAGTGTGACCTCACCGGTTACCGCTACGTCACAACGGATAAGCTTGCCCGAATATGCTGATAATATCGCCGTTGTCAGCGCAATACCGGCAGAGGGACCATCCTTAGGCACAGCGCCCTCCGGAGCGTGTATGTGCACGCTGGTGGTCTCAAATCTCTCTTTATCAATATTGTATTTTGGCGCAAGCGAACGCACAAGGCTCAGTGCTATCCTTGCCGATTCTTTCATAACGTCGCCAAGATTACCGGTAAGCAATAGTTCGCCCTTACCGGACATTATCGCACACTCAATTTCAAGCGTTGTACCGCCGAACTCGGTCCAGGCAAGCCCTGTAGCCACTCCGGCTCTGGCTTCCTTGCGCAAATCGTCTTTTCTATACTTAGGCAACCCAAGGTATTTTTCGACGTCCGCCGTCTCTAATACTTTAACCGGCTGCTTTGTCGCGGTGAACCCGAACGCTACCTTGCGGCAGATACTCGCGATACAGTGCTCAAGCTTCCTTACTCCTGCCTCTTGAGTGTATCCGCAGATTATATCTTCAAGCACTGCTGCGGATAATACTATCCTGTTGGGCTTTATTCCATGCTCTTTGAGTTGTTTTAGCAATAGATGCCTTATCGCTATTTCGGTCTTTTCTTCAATTGTATATCCGCTCATCTCGATAATTTCCATACGGTCTAAAAGCGGCGCGGAAATTCCCTGCTTGTTATTGGCTGTCGTTATGAACAACACTTTTGATAAATCAAACGGTAATTCCAGATAGTTATCCTGAAAAGCTTTGTTTTGCTCTGGATCAAGCACTTCAAGCAATGCGCTTGCCGGATCACCCTTGTAATCCGAGCTCAATTTATCAATCTCATCAAGCAAAAATACAGGATTCATCGTCCCCACGGTCTTGATACAGCTGATAATTCGACCTATCATTGATCCTATATAGGTTTTGCGGTGACCGCGTATCTCGGCTTCGTCGTGCATACCGCCAAGGCTAGTGCGAATATATTCTCTGCCCAAAGCCTTAGCGATTGATCTGACAATAGAGGTTTTGCCGACGCCGGGAGGTCCGACAAAGCAAATGATGTTGCCTTTTTTATCAGGCGCAAGTCTTCGTACTGCCAAAAACTCCAATATCCTTTCCTTGACTTTTTCTATACCGTAATGGTCTTCGTCCAGCACCTTGCGCGCATAACTCAGGGAGGTATTTTCCTTACTGACCTTATTCCAAGGAAGGGCAAGCACTGTGTCAAGATAATTGCGTATGACATAGCTTTCGGGGGTGGAAGGTTGCGTATTAGCAAGCTTTCTCAGCTCCTTATCCAATCTTTCGCGAACCACTTCGGGGGCAACTAACGCTTCGATTTTTTCATCGTATTCTTCTATCTCATTCTCCGAGCCGTATAATTCGTCATTGATAATCTTCAGCTGCTCGCGTAAAAAATACTCTTTTTGGTTTTCCTGAATGCTCTCTTCAACTTTTTCGTGGAACTCTTTAGCAAAACGCTGATATTCCAGCTCCATATTGAGCGCGGTACTTACATACTGCAATCTTTCCATTGCGGCGCTTGCCAAAAATATCTTTTCCGCGCCTTTTCTAAAAAGCGGAGCAAGCTTGTCTATCCAACCGTGTATGTCTTTCATATCGACATTGGTAGCAGAACCGAATCTGTGGTTGCCCTCGTTTATATTTCTTAGCTTTTCTACCTGATTGTTAGTGTATGATATTGCCGAATGTAAGTCGTTGATGTCGTATTCGTCGTAAGGCTTGTCCATAACCTTTGCAAACTTAACGATGTCGCTGTCTGCGCCTACTTCTTCTACTGAAACTCGACCAACTACAGTGCCAAGAATAATATTATTCTTCTCGTCTACGGTATCAATCTTCACAATAGAACCAAATATTGTGTTATCGGCGTTATGTAAAAACCCCGAAACAAAATGACCGTAACTGTTAATTAAGGTCTTTTGCTCCTCCCATTTGTCAGATTCGCCAAGTTTTAGTTCCACTCTGGCGCCTAAAAACAGAGGCGATTTAATTTCCGAAATTATCGGTAATAACTTATCTTCAAAATTCATAATAATTTAAGCAATATGCTTGTATATGATAACGGGTTTTTCAATTTTATTGATTACACTTTCGTTAATCCGAACCTTAACTACGTTAGTCATACTAGGTATATCGAACATAACCTCAAGCATCACGTCCTCCAATATCGATCTCAATCCTCTTGCTCCCGTCTTTAGTTTTATAGCTCTCTTTGCAATAGCAATAATTGCTTCATGGGAAAACTCTAAGTCAACATTGTCAAATCTGAATAATTTCATATACTGCTTCGTCAGCGCGTTTTTGGGTTCGGTCAATATCTTTATCAATGCGCTTTCATCAAGCGCGTTAAGCCCGACAACTATTGGCACACGCCCCACGAATTCGGGTATAAGACCGTATTTTATAAGATCATCAGGCTGTATATCCTTAATAATAACCGCGTAATTGTCCTTATCAACATTAGCAAAATGCGAGCCAAAACCCAGATTACTGGTATCCTTACGCTTGGATATTATCTTGTCAATGCCGACAAATGCTCCGCCAAATATGAAAAGTATATTGGTAGTGTCAATCTGAATACATTCTTGATTGGGATGCTTCCTGCCGCCCTGCGGTGGCACATTGGCAACGGTACTCTCAATAATCTTGAGTAACGCCTGCTGTACGCCCTCGCCCGACACATCGCGCGTTATAGACACATTCTCCGATTTTCTCGCTATTTTGTCTATTTCGTCGATATAAACTATCCCTCTTTCGGCAAGCGGTATGTTAAAATCCGCCGCCTGAATAAGCTTCAGAAGGATATTCTCCACATCCTCGCCCACATATCCTGCCTCAGTCAATGTCGTTGCATCGGCTACTGCAAAGGGAACTTTGAGAATTCCTGCAAGGGTCTTTGCAAGGAGCGTCTTGCCGCAGCCCGTAGGTCCTAAAAGCAGCACATTGCTCTTCTCAAGCACAATGCCGTCAGAAGTGTCCATCTTTTTGCTGATACGCTTATAATGGTTATAAACGGCTACTGCAAGAATACGTTTTGCATCGTCCTGTCCAACGATGTACTCGTCCAACTTTTCCTTTATATATTGCGGAATAGGCAAATTCTCCGATATCTCTTTGGGAGATACGGATTTGTCGCGCTTTAAGATATCGCCACACATTTCGACACACTGGTCGCAAATATATATGCCCTCTGCGCCGCCTATTAATCTGTTTACTTCTTTCTCCGTCTTGCCGCAAAAAGAGCAGGTCGGATTGGAATCAATTTTTATTGTCATAATTACCTTTTACCTTATTTTGTTCTCTCAAAGACAATCACTGTCTTTAAGCGCTAAAATGTCTTAATTTTTATTGTTTGCGGTTATAGAATATCTTATCAATAATACCGTATTCAAGCGCCTCATCGGCAGTCATAAAACGGTCGCGCTCGGTATCTGCCTGCACCTTGTCAAAGGACTGACCCGTGGCTTCGGATAGAATGCCGTTGAGTCTTTTTTTGGTTCTTAACAGATTCTCGGTATATATCGCTATATCGGTAGCCGCTCCGCCTAAGCCTCCGCTTATTAATACTTGATGTATCATAATTTCGCTATTCGGTAGCGCGTATCTCTTGCCCTTTGTGCCTGCGGCTAGTATTGTTGCGCCCATACTCATTGCCTTACCGATACAAATGGTTGATACATCACATTTTATATATCTCATTGTGTCGTATATTGCGAGTCCGTCGCTTACGCTGCCGCCCGGACTATTGATATACATACATATATCCTTCTCCGGATCCTTGCCCTCAAGGTATAGAAGCTGCGCTACAATGCTGTTGGCAGCATCTGTGCCGATCTCGCCGGTAAGGAATATAATTCTGTCCTCGAGCATTCTCGAATATATATCATACTGTCTTTCGCCTCTGTTGGTCTGGTCAATAACATAAGGTATAAATGAATAATTCTTCATAGCGTTATCCTCCTATAGTTTATTAACAAATTGCAATAATTTATTACCGCAGAATTTAGATAAGATTATTATTTTCGATAAGATAATCCATTATCCTGTCGGACATAAGACTGTTGGCGATATAATCGTATTCTCCTGACTTCATTTCCGCTTTATATTCTTCAACCGTCTTGTTAACTTTTTCTGCGCTCTTCAGTAACTCCGCGTCTATCTCTTCGGGAGTAAGATTGATACTTTCCGCCTTGATTATCTCTGAAAGAAGCATTCTAACTTTTTCCTTCTTTATTGACTCGTCTCTATAATGAGCGCGCATACCTTCTTCATTTTCGCCGACATATTCGAGATATTTTTCGAATTCTAAGTGTTGCTGCTTTAGCATTGCCTTGAATTCTTCTACCTTTTGGTCGACTAATGTCTCTACGAATTTTTCAGGGAGCTCAATAGGAT
>SACC01000144.1 GCA_009928745.1 Clostridia bacterium | reverse complement strand
GAGTCAGGGTGAAGCGCGCCGGATTTATGATTAATAAAAGAGCCGTCGCAGCCGTCGTTTATCGATATTATCTCGGCGCCGCTTGCCTCAAAAACCTTTTTGGCAATAGCGCCGGCTGCGCCGTTCGCCGAGTCGAGAACTATCCTCAATCCTTGAAGATTATAGCCGAACGACCTCAGAAAATCGCAATAATAACCTGATATGTTAGTATCTTCGGTTAACTGAAAGGGACGGGGTCCGCCCTGCGGTTTGTCCATAAGGGACTCAAGATATTCCTCAGTCTTTTTGGATAGCTTATGCCCATTGCCGTCAAGTAGCTTGATGCCGTTGTAATGGGGCGCGTTATGTGAGGCGGAGATAACAGCGCCAAAACTCGCGCCGAGCTTTTTTGTAATAACGGCGACTGCCGGCGTCGGGAGAATCCCACCGTAAATTACGCTGCCGCCAGCGACCGTTACTCCGTAAGCGAAAGCCTCAGACAGCCATTCGCCGCTTTCGCGGGTATCGCGTCCGAGTAGTATTGTGCCGCCGTTACTGCAGGTGCCAAGCGCGTACCCGCATCGGAAGGCAACATCTTCGTTAAGCTCTATTCCTGCGATTCCTCTTATGCCGTCTGTTCCAAAGCATTTCATTATATATAATATGCGCGTGTATATAATTCTTGTGTTGAGAGGGTCAATTTTGTTGACGGAAGAATAATTATCCGCTATAATGTTAAAATCTATCAATATGGGCAGATTATTTTTGATATTATAAAGAGAGGACATAGAATATGGCAATGAAAAGAACATTTCAACCCAATAAAAGACATCGCAGCAAGGTGCACGGCTTTAGATCCAGAATGGCTACTCCGGGCGGCAGAACAGTGCTAGCAAGAAGACGCGCCAAGGGCAGAAAGGTACTTTCTGCATAAAAATGCAAAAAATTTATCGTCTTACCAGTTCACGAAGCTTTGATGTTATATACAAAAGAGGCAGGAGCGTTAGCGATGAAAGTATGGCGCTAGTTAACCTTGCTAGCAAATACCAGAATATTAAGGTGGGCTTTGTGGTAGGTAAGAAAGTAGGTAAGAGCGTTATCCGTAATAGGGTAAAGCGGCGAATGAGAGAGTCTTTCAGACAACTTATTCCCAAAGTAACCATAGGGTATTCGTACATTTTTATAGCAAAGGCGAAAGCGGCAGATATGGATTATCACGGAATATTGTCAGTCATTGAGAGGCTGCTTGCAAGCGCGAACAGATTACAACAATGAACTTTATCGCTAAGAAGTTATTATCATTTTATAAAAAATATATTTCTGCGGCGTTACCCTCAACCTGTATATATACGCCAACCTGTTCTTCTTACACCTATCAGGCAGTAAGTAAATATGGAGCTATACTAGGCAGTTTTATGGGATTTTGGAGGATTCTACGTTGTAATCCTTTGGCAAAGGGCGGTTTTGATCCCGTTCGCGAAAATTATAAAGGAAAGGCAAAATGGTTGATTTAATAGGATTGTTGATGAGCGCAGCTCCCACCCTGACCAACCCGATAGGCAAGATTATTTACTGGATGTACGAGGGTATAGGCAATTTCGGCTGGACCGTAGTGGTCTTTACTATTGCGCTGAAACTTGTGCTTTCACCGCTCGATTTTTGGCAAAAGGCTGTTACCCGTAAGAATAATAAGGCGCTCAAGCGAATGAAGCCCGAGCTCGAAAAGCTCAAGAAAACTTTTGGTGCCAATCAGCAGGTAATGCAACAGAAACAAATGGAGCTTTATAAAAAAGAAGGTTACTCTATGTTGGGCAGCTGTCTTCCTACGCTTATTACGCTATTAATGTTCTTTGTAATATTCGGTGGCTTTAACGCGGCGGTTAAGTATGAAAATCAGATGCTGGTCTACAATCTAGCCGAGGTTTATCAAGTGGAAGTAATTGACGCCGGCATTACCGATGTTGACACTATGGACGAGATTATGCTTGACGCGTATAATAAGAGCAAAGTAAACCAAAAATGGTTATGGGTAGAGAACGTCTTTATGGCGGACTCATGGGCTGATGTAGTACCGTCTGTGGACACCTATGTCGGTTCGGGATTGGGCAAACTTAATGCAAGGCTTCCCGAGAACGCCAACTTCCCCGTTCCTAGCAAATATGAAGGCTCGGTATACAACGCGCTCTTAGGACCTGCTATACAGGTATATAACAAAACCAAATTCTTTGACCTCAAGCACTGGAACGGATATTTGATACTTCCTTTGCTTTCGGTTGTGCTGAGTCTTTTATCCAATAAGCTTATGAAGGGCAGTCAGCCCGAACAGCCTCCGCAGTACGATGCTCAGGGTAAAGAAGTCAATACGGCGAATTCTATGAAATATATGACAATGCTTATGCCTGTGATGATAGGTGTATTCGCAGTGTTTTACAGCGCGGCATTCTCAATTTATATGTTCACCAATTCTCTGATTACAGTTCTATTTAATCTTGGTTACAATGTAATCACCGGCAAAGTAGACAAAAAAGAGGAAGAAATGGTGTTGCGCACAACTTTTAAGAGGTAAATTATGGCAACAATAGAAAAAGAAGCAAAAACTGTTGAAGAAGCGATTTCACTCGGCTTGATGCAACTCGGATTACCCGAGAACGAAGTGGAGATTGAAGTCGTCCAAAAGGGCGGACTGTTCAAGAACGCAATCGTAAGACTTTCTACCAAATACACAATGAGCGACAGGATATACGATTATATATCGGGTATTTTGGAGCACATGGGACTCGAATGTTCGGTAGACATAGGCGAGACCGAGGAAGGTTACGAGGTAGAACTGGGCGGCGCTGACAGCGCTCTGGTTATCGGGTACCGCGGCGAGGTGCTTGACGCGCTGCAATATCTTGTTTTGATTGAAATCAACAAGGACCACGACGATTTTATTCGCGTTGTGGTGGACGCCGAAGGTTATAGAGCAAAGCGCGTAAAAACGCTCGGCGATCTTGCAACCAGACTTGCCGAAAAGGCGCTCCGTACAGGTCAGGCGGTAGAGCTTGAGCCAATGAATATTTACGAGCGCAAGACTGTGCACGAGGCGTTGTCCAATAATACGCTTATCGAAACATTCAGCACAGGCAACGATCCCAACCGTTTTATTACGATACAGCCCAAGCAGAAAGACAAGAACTTCGGCGCCAATAACAATTTCCGCAAGAACGGGCTAAAAACACGCAGTTTCGGCGCAAAAAAATACTAAACCGTTATCGTTGTTGCAGTATTGTTCAAAGTCTTATTGCAACATATGTTAGTGTGTTTTAATCAAATAATTTTAATATAGGGATAGGTGCCCATGGATACAATAACAGGTATATCCACACCTATTGGTAGTGGAGCAATAAGCATAGTCAGACTCAGCGGAGTACGGGCAAAAAGCATTGCGCTCCACTTTTTTTCGTCCAATTTATTCAGCGATATCAAGGATATTCAACCTAACCGTATGTATCTCGGTGTCTTTAACGGCAGTAATTTTCAAGAAAAGTGCATGTGTGTGTATTTTAAGGCGCCGTATTCGTATACCGGCGAAGATTTAGTTGAGTTCCAGCTGCACGGCGGCGTAAGACTTACCAACAATGTGCTCAAAGAGCTGCTTGATGGCGGCGCGCGGCGGGCAACTGCGGGCGAGTTTACAAGACGGGCGTTTCTCAACGGTAAAATGACGCTTGCTGAGGCGGAAGGGGCGCTAAGTCTTATCAATGCCGAAAGCGAAGCAGAGCTTAACGCAGGCTATAGAATGCTGGAGGGCGCAATAGGCAGGAAGCTCCGGTCGCTCTCAAGCAGATTGCTTGAGGTAATTACGGTAATTACCGCGTCCCTTGATTATCCGGACGAAATGGCGGATGAAGTTGTAGCCGCAAAAGCTCCGCTTGAAGAGATAAAAAAGGATTTGGATGCGTTTTATTCGACAGCCAAGACGGGCAGATATATAAAAAATGGTATTAACGTTGCGATTATCGGAAGACCGAACGTGGGGAAATCTTCCCTGCTTAACGCGCTATTACAAGAGGATAGAGCGATAGTTACGGATATCGCGGGGACAACGCGAGACACTATCTCCGAAAGTCTCGTTTATGAGGGCATAAGAATAAATTTGCTCGACACTGCGGGGATACGCGAGTCGGAGGACGCAATAGAAAGTATCGGTATTCGCCGCGCGTATGCGGCGGCGGAGCGCGCCGATGTAATAATATACCTTATGGATATTACGGAGGGCGAAACGGCTGAGGATAAAGCCTTTATTGAACGCTACGCTAAATGCAAACTGATTAAAATATTCAACAAGGCTGATTTGAAATGCGGAGAAAGCAGCGTCGACGGATTGATTATATCCGCACTTAACGGAGAGGGTATACCCCAATTACTTAACGAAATCGCAGATATTGCCTCGGACAGACGCTTATACGGTGATATGTTGACCGAGGAAAGACACATTGACGCCCTAAGACGGGCAAAAGAGAGGCTGGATACAGCGGTAGAAAACTATACGGCAATGCCTGAAGACTGTATTTTGATAGATTTGAACGCCTGTTATCAGGCGATACTCGAGATAGACGGAGGAACGGCGACAGAGCAGATAATAGACAGTATATTTGCTCGGTTTTGCGTAGGAAAATGAGCGGAATTTACGATGCGATAGTGGTGGGAGCAGGTCACGCGGGCGCAGAAAGCGCGCTTGCGCTTGCGCGATTAGGCAAGAGTACACTTCTTACGGCTACCGAGATAGCTACGGTAGCGTATAT
>SACC01000143.1 GCA_009928745.1 Clostridia bacterium | reverse complement strand
TTAATGATGCTGTTGGATTGCAATACTCCTAATTTATATACATCAGTCCTTACATAGGTGCCTAATGCGGAGGAAAAATTACCCTTTAGAGTCAAAGCCATTCCGTCAATATAGTCGAATTCAAAATAATCAACTCCGCCAACTTTAGTCGGAGCATATGCCTCACCCGTAAGTAAACTGCCCGAATTCCTTATTTCTACCGTAATATCGGCGGTAGTCACTTCTGCGCCGGCAGTAATGGCGGTTCCCCCCCAAAGTAACAATGCAGTTATTGCCAATACAAATAAAAAATACCTGTATCTCATAATAGCCTCCCCTCAATAAATGGAATATTTCCGTCGTTTACTGTCCAGATATCTCTGTTCCAACAATCTACCAAATATGGCTCGCCTTCGATTTCCACAAGTGTGGCGATTATTGGATAAAGAGTATCTGCAATTATCTCCAATCCAGTCTTTGCGCAAATCTCGACAGAGGTATCCTCATCAAGCGCGCCCGCGCCGAATATCTCCCCGTCAAATAATGCGCTGTCATAATAGCAATACGCATAAATAATTAAAATAATTTCTTCCATATCTACTGCTGTAGCATTGTGCATACCTACTATTCCGCCCGCAATTACACCTACCGAAAGGTTCATTGCAATTCTTGCCGTGCCGAAAGCAATAGCTCTATATTCACTATATTCGCCAGCAATCCAGCCAATCAGTCCGCCTGCATACGCTTTTGCGTAATTACTTGTGACAATATCCATACTGCCTTCTGCGGCGATGTTATTGACCGAATACGCTCGTCCGCTGATTGCGCCTGCATAGGTGGTGATATAATTGTTTCCGTTGTTGAAGCTGCCGTTAGATACAATAGTAATATCCGAATTAAAATATCCATTCGACAATCTGTCGCATATTCCGAACAAGCCGCCCGTCATAATGTACAAAGCGTTAAATCCGCTGGTCAAGCCGACCGCTTCAAAGCTAATATTCAATGAACCTCCAGTTACCGCTACCGTATTGCTGTATGATACTTGACCCGCAATACCGCCAACCGAGGCTAATAATTCGGGATAAGCGGTGGTAATGTTGAAACTGGATATGTTAATCACTACTGTAATATCGCTTTCAATTACAAAGCTGTTCCTGACAGTATCCGCTATTCCCGCAATACCGCCTGCATAGACAAAATTCTTTGTGGCAGTCAATGTGACCGCGCTATTCTCAATGATTGCAAATACGCACTCATTTGTACTATAGCCGACAATACCGCCTGCATAAAGGTTGTTTGCGCCGTCTAATTCCAATTGGACTGTGATATCAATATAGGCAATAGCATTATCCGCATAGCCTGCTATACCGCCTGCTTTACCGCTTAAAGCGTCAACAAATACTGTCAGCGATCCGCTGATATTATGTATTGCGAAGTCCACACCTGACTGCGCGCCGGTAGAATAGCCGATAATGCCTCCTGCGTTAAGCGCCGCTCCGCTTGCTACAAGCACACAATTATTAAGCGTAATATTACTGATGCGCGTCAAATTACCGTAACCTATCAAGCCGCCTGCGTTCGCCGCGTTCTGGGCATTAAGTATATATGTTACGTTAATATTATCAATAACAAAATTATCAGCGATATCAGCAATAATGCCAACATTCGCGCTATCACTGACGGTAATATTCGCGCTTATAGTTAGATTAATAATATTTCCCGTCGCCTCGCTGAATAAGCCGCTGCCTGCGTTAATCGTAATTGTAAAATCTTTTCCGTCGAGACATCCGCTGAATAATCCTTTCAGATAGCTTGACGTCAAGGTAATATTATTCTGCAATTCAAAATATGCGTAAGGATAGTGGGAAGTATTAGCAAACTGAGTTTCATTTGATATTTTGAAGGGCGAAAGCGCCGTGCCGTAGCCTCCTGCAAAATCCGCGTTAGGAGAGTTGTCTATAATGATACCGATCACAAAGCTGTATCCGCCGTCAAATACAAGCGTAATAGACAGCTGTCCGGCGGCGGCGTTACTAAGCGCCACAGCGTAACCGTCTGCGTTAAAATACAAAATGTCCGTATCACTGCTCGTCACTTGGGCAGCGCCAAAATAGCCCGAATTAAAGCTGATATAGTCTAACAGATTGAATATGTCAGCATCAATAATTGTTATGCTTTGAGTATTTATTATTGGCTCAACTACTACGCTTTGACCTGCAACACCCGCAAGACGCGGCAAAGCGTCCGCTAAGCTTATCCAGTCAGGATTGCCAGAGAATAATACTCCGAGCGCGTCACCCGTTGCATATCGGGTTATGCCTGAGTCATCGCCCGTTATAACGAGCGCGTAAGTCTTGAAAGTAGGAGGTATCGAATAGCAACCAATTATAGTTCCCAGATTCTCATATGCGAAAGCGGCGGCAAGCGTATTGCACTCAAGTATTGCGTAAGAATCGGATATATTGCCCGAATTGGAATAAACTAATCCGCCTAACTTCGTACTGCTAACAATAGTGGCGTTAATTGCGGCGTAGCTTGTCGATACCGTACTGTTAGAATCCACAAGACCTGCCAAACCACCGTAATTAATATTGCTTTCCGTAATTAAAATGACATTTGCATATGCGCGGGAAATAGCACTATTAACGCTTTGCGCGATAAGTCCGCCTGACGCATCGCAATAATTAAGAGTCATTACACCCCTAAACCCGACTCTGTCAATCGTACAGTCCTCCGCGGCTCCAAGGAGTCCGCCTGCATATGCAATATTAGTCGCGCTGACACTACCGTAAGCAGTTACATTAGTAATATTTGAGGCTTTGGCATAACCTGCCAGTATACCCAGATATTCGTTACCGCTCGATTTTATAATTACATTCTCAAATCGTATGTTGCTAATCGTTGCCCCGTCAATATATCCGAAGAATCCCGAATAATTGCCGCCTACTTCAATATTAAATCCGATTAATTTATTATTTCCGCCGTCAACACTGCCGGTAAACGGCTCGGCGGCTGTGCCTATAGGCGTCATATTATAATATTGCAAATTTATATCCGCGGTTATCTCAAAAGCTGCGTCCTTGTAATAATCAAGATAATGCAGCCATTTTAGCGAACTAATTTTATATGGATTGAGCGCACTGCCCTCGCCCTCAATTGTCTCTCCTGTAACCTCAATATCAATAGAATACGCAGCAACTCCGCCGTTAATATAGCCTCTAAGCGTTGCCTGACCCGAATTATAACGATATAGATTGCCGTTAATTACTCTTAGAATATCGGTGTTCTGAGACACCCAGCTGACCATATCAAAAGCCGTTGCCGTCTGCGCCCTTGCAGGCAAGTACGATACGCAAGCGCCGTCTGCTGCAAGCGGTATATTATCTAGCGTCTGCATAGCGACCGCGCCGTTTGTTTGTCCTTCAATATTTTTTAACACGGGATAAAAGTTATCTTGTAGTTGCCAGTTATAGTCAAAGGAAAGCGTGCCAACTCTTCCGTAGCCAAGCGTTGCGGTTATGCCGTTTTTGCCGTCAAGCAACGCTAGAATATCCGTGTAGGCATAATTCAACGCGGCGGCGGCATAGTCTGTTTTTACAATCGCCGAAACGGTAATAATACTTCCTGTTGTATACGAATAGCTAACTTTGCCCTCGATATCCGCGCCGAACAAGCCGCCAATAACCTCATCGCCGTTAATATCAAGATGCGCGGACGAATAACAGTTAAGTATCTCAGGATTGCCTGTTGCTACGAACCCTCCGACTTTCAATATATCCGCAGTTGCGGTAATATTCCCTATAAAATACGTATTACTTGCCGCAGTCAGCGTTGCCGCGACTCCGCCTATATCCATAGTTGCACCGTATGCGGTTATATCAACACGGCTAAAACAGTTATAGAACAGACTTCCTGTTCCGCTAATGCCGCCAAGCGCGCCTTCTCCGCAATCCTCAACTTCTATTATCGCATATACGCCGACGTTCTCAAATCGCCCGTCTGCGACCGTCTCACCCGATGCGCCGCCAATATACGCATAATCAACCCCAGTCACTGCAATATTGACGGGAGATAACGCGCTGCCCGCTCTTGAATTGCTAATATTATACGCGCTCCCTGCAAGCATACCGTAGTAAAAAGTATCTGCGGCGACAGTGATATCCAGATCTATTACGACCATATTGTCAAGCGAATTGACCTTACCGAATGCGCCGACGTACAGCTCAACTGCCGTAGCGTTAATAGAGCTGCCCTCCGCCGAACAATTTTGCGCTGTCTCCGCAAAGCCGGCTATAGCTCCCACATACATATTGCCCGATGACACAGCGCTTATTTGCGCCAATACAACTGCATTGGCTACCGTATTAACGCTTGCCGCTATACCGCCAACATAAATATTGTTACCGTTCACCGTAATAATTCCCTGATAGCTGCCGCTTATTTCCTCGGCTTTTCCGGCTATTCCGCCGATATACAATATTGCGGAGTCTAACGGCTGTGTCACCGTAATATTACCGCTCTGTGCAATATCATAATATCCGTTACCGTAACCAACCGCGCCGCCGATATATCCGCTTAGCGCGCTGACTGTAAGGGTTGCGTTGACTGCGCCCGTTAATCCAATCTCGTCTATTCCTGCTATTCCGCCGACAATAACCGCCGCGCCGTCAATAACAGTTATTTCTACTTGCGCAATAATATCGCAAACTGCCCTGTTATCGCCAATTACTCCGCCTGCGGTCAGGGCGCCCGACAGATTCAACACGCTTGTAACATTACCCGCGTAACTGCCCTCAATTATACCGAAAGCGCCGCCTATTATACCAC
>SACC01000142.1 GCA_009928745.1 Clostridia bacterium | reverse complement strand
AGTCAATGGGTATCAATAATTAAAAATGTACGGACATATTCGCAATTTACTTTTATTTTTGATTATGGTATAATTATTATAATAAATGGAAAAGGTGTTTTATGATTTTTAAATTATTATTTAAGATTGCAATCCCGAGACCCAAGCTCGAAGCTTACAACAGCTATCTTTTTATCGGTCCTCATCCCGACGATATAGAGATAGGCGCGGGCGCTACCGCTGCAAAACTTGCAAGAGCAGGCAAAAAGGTCACTTTCCTTATCGCGACAGACGGCAGATACGGCACGCATGATGACAGCGTCGATTTGAACGATCTAGTCAAGACGAGACAGCTTGAGGCGATTAACGGCGCCGCGGTACTAGGAGTAAAGGATGTAATTTTTCTCCCGTTCGAGGACGGCGGTCTATACGACAAAAGGGATATGACTGTTGCAATCGCTAAAGTAATAGCAAAAGTGAAGCCCGATGTAGTAATCGCTCCCGATCCCAAACTTCCTAACGAAATGCACCTTGACCACCTCAACACCGGAGAAGCGGCAAGCTGCGCAATTATAATGAGCGATACATATAGATTTATGAAAGAATACGACTTACCGAGAGCCGAGACCAAAGCTATCGCCTTCTACTATACGGCACGACCTAATCGCTATGTCAATGTTACAAAAACACTTAAGACGGGTTACAACTCCGTTTTGGAGCATAAGAGTCAGTTCCCTGATGACGAGGAAGGCAACCGCAACAAAAAATTGCTATGGCTATATTTTAACATACAGACTATCCGGTACGGGTTGCGTTGTTTTGCAAGAAGGGCGCAAGGCTTCAAAATATATGATATCAAGCACATCCATTGCGGACCGGAAGCAGAGCTTGTATAACTGTCTTATGTTATAATTTTATAACCGTTACACTTATACACACATATTATTTTCTCAAAGCGTGCGTAGGGCTTATTATCTTCAATATAAGCGTATTCATTGCATTGTATTATTATTTTGTTTAGTCAAAAATATATAAATATGTAATTGAGAATGTTTTTTTGTTACCCTTAATAATTTATTATTAATTACATGCAAAAATAGTTGCTATTTATTCGCGCCGTATATATAATGCGGTTGTGGAACTGTCGTTTTATGTTGAAATAGTAGGTATTATCGCCTTCGCAATTGCAGGTGTATTGGTAGGTATCGAATATGAGCTGGATATATTCGGTATTTTTGTAGCAGCTATTGCAAGCTGTATTGCCGGAGGTATTATCCGCGATCTAACGCTCAACATAACTCCCCCGCTCGCATTCACTAATCCGGTATATCTCATTACTTCAATTATCGCTGCAATAGTAGCGTTGATAGTTTTCAAAGTACTTGATACAAAACTTGAAAAGCGCAACATACGCAAGCTAAAGGCGGCAATCAATATATTCGATGCTTTCGGCTTGGGTATATTCACCGCAGTAGGTTGCAGTATCGCTTCTTTACATGGCTACGGCGACAACTTTTTCTTAGTAACCTTCGTCGGACTTATTACCGCAATCGGCGGCGGAATATTGCGCGATCTGCTTGCCAGCCGCAAGCCTATGGTAATGCGCAGAGAGATATATGCAGTAGCGGCGATTGTCGGAGCGATAATATTTTTCTTACTCAACAAATATATCGGACCACGAATTGCCCTGTACGGTTCTGCCGCAGCCACTACCCTGCTAAGACTTATCGCAGTATGGCGGCATCTCAATTTATTCTATTCAATCAAAAACACCGATCTAAAAATCGACGAATAAGCAACATTTATTTTTTATCTGATTAATAATCAATGCCAAAGGAAACAGCGTAATATAAAAAGTCAGGCAGTACCTGACTTTTTCTTACCATCTGCATCTAGCAACAATAATAAAACGCAGTAGATTTTTCGAATAAGAGGGAAAATATCACAAAGTGCAACGACTGATATTGTCTCTAAGTCCGACCGAATGAAATAATATTGCATTCGCGTTTGGTCAAAGAGCCTACATGAAAAAAATACTCGAAAAAGTAAGGGCGTGTACCTGACTTTTTCCCCTTACTCGTTGCCCTGCAACGAGCGCAAAAAGGGTGAATTTTTCAAGAAAAAGAGGGAAAATATCACAAAGTGCAACGACTGATATTGTCCCCTATAAGTCCGACCGAATGCAATAATATTGCATTCGCGTTTGGTCGGAGAGTTATCCTCCTGACGCTGGAGACATTATTAATACGTTATCTCCGTCCTTGAGTTTGGTTTTATACTTTTTCAGTTTCATAAAATTGACATCGTTGATGATTACAATCGAATTACGCAATTCCTTCGCAGAATATTTTTTGTATTTTTCTTCAAGCTGAGTGAAAAGCTCTTCTATATTCTTAACCTCAAGCTCAACTGCTGCAATACCGTATTCCAATCTATACAGTCCGAAAAATTCTACTGTTACCATAATGCTTATTTCCTTTCGGATATATTATCGAGTTTATCAAGACCGTAATAACGCTTTGTGAATTTGTTAAGACCGCCTTCACTGTTCCAACCTCTTGCCTTATAATATTGCTTGCGTAATTTTTCTTGCGGTACTTTTGATTTATTATTGCCCTCAATCTGATTGACTTCTGTTAGTCTTGCAGGCAATTTGTCATCAGCGCGAGTAACGCCCAGACGGTTATTAATCATTCTTTCGAGATTAAACCCTCTTGCGCCTATTTTCATAAGCTCGCCCATATTCATTTTTATGCCAGTTGCCGCTTTTATCGCCACGGTATGAGGTAACATAAATGGAATGTTTACTTTGAGTATACCGGGCAACTTGTTAGCGATACCGATAAAAGGTCCGGTAAACGGTAGTACTGCGTTGACAAGGCGGGAAATAACGCTATTAGGTTTGCGGAATAAGAACGGCGGGAAGAACGCATATGTAGTAAACAAACAGTTGCCGCCTGCGGATACCGCTTCCATTAGATTCTGGAACATAATAGAGAGCTGCGCCTTGCCTGCTGTCGTATAAGGATTAATTGTAAGTCCCAACCCCTCAATAACGACCACATAGCCTGCATTGATATGGCAGCCTCCGCGATTGCCTACTGAATATCCAAGACCCTGTCCAACTGCTCCGCGCGGCTCATATGCGGCAAGCTCCATACCCTTAACCTGCATACAGAATTCCTCTCCGCCGAATTTCTTCATCAGCGCTTTTGAACCGTCTGCCATCGCATCGCCGATCTCGCCCTCTCTAAAGGCAATTTTCTTTATTGTTTCGGATATATTATCGGTTTTGCCAAAAGTTAATCCGCTTTTCCACATCCCTTTTTCGTTAAGCTCCATAGCGAAAGCTATAGTGCCGGCTGTGGATATCGTATCCATGCCTAGCTCGTCCAACTCATAATTCCATTTTATTATGTCCTGCAGATTATCATTAAGTATATTGGCTCCCAGCAAGCCCATAACCTCAACCTCTGGACCCTTCACCTGCTTACCGTCAACCTCAACGACTCTTGCGCATTGAATCGGGCAAGTCAAACAGCCTCTGTTCTTGATTAGATATTTTTCTGCCAACGCTTCTCCCGATATAGATCTGTATCCGTCGAATTTTCCTGCCGAAAAATTCTTAGTAGCCAACAAACTTTTCTGTTGCATAGCGGATAATAGCGCCGCAGTACCGAGTTTTGGGAGTTGCTCTCCGGTAAGTGGATGCTTCTTTAGCATCATTGTCCATTTTTTCTTGATAATGTTCAGCTTTTCTTTATTGAACGGAGCTTGCACCTGCGCGCCGAAGGCGGTAATCGCTTTTATTTTTTTACTGCCCATAACGGCGCCGATACCACCGCGACCTGCGGCTCTGTCGTCGCTTATAGCGCAAGCGTATTTTACAAGGTTCTCGCCTGCCGGTCCGATAACCAGCTTGCTGCTTCTGCCGCCGATAGCTTGCTGCACCTCACCCGTCAACATATTCTTTAGATGATCTGCGTTCTTATAAGTAATCGCGCTGTCGGTGATGTCAATCTGTAACAACTCGTTGCTTTTGCCTGTAATAATCAAAGCGTCATATCCTGCGCGCTTCAGCGCAAGTCCAAAGCCTCCTCCGCAGTTGGAAGAAGTCAACAATCCAGTAAGCGGAGAAACCGCGCTCACGTTAAAACGCGAGCTGCTCGGGCATCCCGTACCAGTCAACGGACCGGTAGAGACAACGAGCACATTCTCCTCGCCAAGAGGGTCTATAGGTTTTGTTATAAAATCATTCAAGATACGGGCGGCAAGGATTTTGCCTCCCAAAAAAAGTTTTCTGTCTTTATCGCTTAACGGATATTCCGAATGCTCTCTTTTGGTTAAATCAATCTTTAATACCTTACCGGTATAAGCTCCATAATTAGTTGCCATAATTCTCTCCTAATCTACTAATTTACTAATTATATCATAACTTTTACATTATTTCAATATAACACTTTTATATATATGTATATTAATTATATTAATATATTTTTATAACAATCGACACATAAAATTCCCTCTCATAATAACAGCAAATCATATACGTATACAAAATTATGAAAATAGGCGTGACAATTTAATCTGCAATCTACAACGAATATAAAAATCTTAACCGTCAACTAAAAATATTTGACACCCTTATTATAATTTGATATACTTAACAAGCAATCTATGGAGAGTTGGCTGAGCGGTTGAAAGCGGCGGTCTTGAAAACCGTTTTAGTGAAAGCTAACCGGGGTTCGAATCCCTGACTCTCCGCCAAGTAAAGCCTAAGTTGAATTTTAAATTCGGTTTAGGCTTTTATTAATTGATGTTCAAAAATTTGCAAAAAATAAATATATCAATACCTAC
>SACC01000141.1 GCA_009928745.1 Clostridia bacterium | reverse complement strand
GCAAAAGAACTTCTCCTCGATAATCAGTCCTACAATTGACAGGAATTCTATTGTCAACAGTACAGAGTTACATACCTCGACATCAGACGACGGACTTAAGGGAGAATATGACTACGGCGCAACAATAAAAATAATGTATTACAGCGTGGTAGACGGTTTTGGCAACGTGTTGGATTATACTCAAGGAGGAGTGAAATACAGATTTTTAGGATGGTTCCTAAACTGGAAGGTCAGTAACCAAATAGAATTCCGAATGATTTCCGACGATAACAGTATGGCGGGTTATGACTTGACCTTGCAATACAATTTTGGAGATGAACCGCCTAATGACAGCATGGAGCTTAGGGCAACCTACGTCACTCAGTATAAGCAAAGCTTGTTCTCTTATAACATTGCGGGCGGAACAAATTATTCCAGTGCATATTCGGCAGGCACTTATGCGGTAAAAGATGCGCCTTCGATAAGCACAGTCGCCAATGTTAATACCGTTCAGTTTGCCTTTTACAATATTGTGACAGGGGCAATAACCACGGTTTCCAAGAGCGAAATAAAAACCGACATAACCGCGAACACGCATGTAAAAGAGTTTTATATTGACGTGGGAACAGATTATACTGTTTCCCTTAACTTTACACAAATAGGCGATGCAGAGTCTTTATACGCTGTCGCTACAGGCGGAAATATGAGCCGTTTTGGTTTTGACCCTGATTATGATATGCAACATAAAATACTCAGAAACGGGGCAGATACCGGTACTGTAGTGACCTTCACCGGCGAAGACAACACAGCTAGCGCAGTTTATAAGCTGGAAGTACAGTATTATACAAAGGCGCTTCTTAGCTTTACTAATATCATGTACAAAGCAGGTATCAAGGTGCCTTTAGCTATAGCAAACAATTTAACAGGCAATCCCACCGACATGACGGTTTGGGATATCGATACCGCTGTTTACGGCGACGGAAAAGCCATTGCCGACGGTATTGTTAAAATGATAATTAACTTGAATGAAAGCGGAATTAATTATCACGGCAGATTTGATTATTCTCCTTATGGGTATAAGGACGGTTACGGAATACCTGCAGTTAGGAATTTGGTTTATCCATATATAAACAGTTCGGGACAGACCGTTAATTCCGACCAGATGTTGTTCAATCCTGCCGACGTATCATATAGAAGGTCTATAATAATTGATTATAGCAACGGATATATGAGTAACGGCTCCTTGCTTTTCGGCAATCCTTCTTGGCCGACACCTTCAACAAAATACACCGTAAGTAACGTCGGTGACGGAACGAGTACTTCGCCCTACAAGATATACAACTCAGCGCAACTGCAAAATTTAGGTCTATATTATAATTACAACGGTTATAGTTGTATTAATGACGTTGCGGAGCAAATATATTTCAAATTGTTTGCTAATATTCAGCTTCAAAGCGGTATATCTACAGGTAGCGCAGGAGTTATAGACCCATACATAAACAGCAAAGCTTGGGTGCCGATATGCTATTATTTTGATAGTTCTGAGCGTATCCATTATGGCTTTGACGGACATTTTGACGGCGGAGGATTTTCTTTGTACGGTATAGCTGCCGACGGTATAGCAAACTTGACGCCTATTGATTCTATTGATAATCCGCTAGCAAACTTTGATTATACCAATTTGGCAGGCTATGGTATTTTCGGCTGTATAAACGGCGGTGTCGTGGAAAACATAAATATAGGCAACGCATATATAAATATGCAAACATTCTCAAGTTCAGGCGCAACAGGCGTCGTTAGTTATGTAGGTATTTTGGCTGCGAGAGTTTATAACTCGGTAATTAATAATATTACCTTTACCGAAAACGCTCAAGTAGTAAGATACGGCAACGCTACCTATGGCACGGCAAGAGTATATATAAATGCTATGAATTCTAAGGGACTGGGACTTATTGCAGGCTATATGGAAAACACCAGAATGGACACAATATCGGTAACTTCCAGCGCCTCGGGAATATGTATAGAGCTACTAGGCGGTACCAGCTCAGACAGCGCCACAGGCGGTATTGTAGGACAGTTAATCGGCGGCAACGAAGCAAGTAATGCTCAGCTGGCTAATAATCTTTCCATAAATATAAGCAACAGTGGAATTGTTTTAATAAATTATCAGACCGGACAAAACTTCACTAACAGCGGAGGTATATTCGGCTCGGTTGTAGGCGGTTATTTGGATATAAATAATCCTAAAGTAGAAGTGCTTGGCGCAGCAAGCAAACTTTATGTTGGCAACACCTCTTCAATAAACGTAGGCGGAATTGCAGGTATGCTTTCGGGCAAATTCATAAAAATGTTAAATCCTTTATTTACTTCCAACGGTACGGTGAATACAACAAGCGCAACCAATATTAAGGCAGAATACGAGCAAAACAGCACGGTAAAGGAAGGCGGTGTGTTCCTTACCGCAAGCGCGGCGGCTCCCGACAGCATGGGCGATGCTATAGGCGTAAGCGGCGATTCCAGTTATGGCAAAGCCGGAACATTGGTAGGACTTAATAAAAACGCGAAGATAGAAAGCAATTTAACGTATTCAATAAAAGGCGGCGTATATTTCTTTGCGGGCACCGCAGGCGGTATCGTGGGAGTTAACAGCGCAGGAGTTATTTCCAAATTTGCGTTTTTTACCAAAAACAGCGATGGGAACACCTTTAAGATGTATTTCCGTAATACCACATTGAAGTACAGTAATTACGGCGGTATTGCCGGAGCCAACGTTAATCTGGGAGTAATTAACGACTGCAGTTTTGTTAATACAGAGGCGACAAAAGAGTCGGGAGAAACTACGCTTGGCGGAACCTATATGTATGTTTTCCGAAAGGACGATTTGACCGATAAGGATTACCAAACCATTCAAGCTATTTCTGAAGTGACAACGGCTAATAAAAGGAAGAAGGTTATACCGAATATATTGACGGTAGGAGGCCTTGTCGGTTATAATACCGGTGGCGTTTATAATTCCTTTATTAAAAAATCCAGAATTACCGTAAATTATTATAACGGCGCGGCGGAAACAGATTACCAATGGGTAGTAACGACCGGTGGAATAGTAGGCTTCCATGACGCTAAGGCAGGTAATTCCGAAGGTTCTTATTATGGAAGCGGGAGCGGCTTTTATCCTGAAAATATAAAATTTATCAGCAGGGTGCAAAGCTGTTATACGGTGGGTATGAGCATAGTAGTTTTGGGACATGTATGGGTAGACAATAACACAGCATTCCCCGAACAAACACTGCTTCTTACCGGCAAGGTGGCTGCGACAATCGGCGGAATAGCCGGAGGAACCAACGACACACTAATAGGTCAATATGCCATAAGCAACTGCTATGTGTTAAGAAACAAATACATATTAAAGTTTAATGCATGGGGATTAAGCAACAAAGGCGCAGCAGGCGCAGCTAACGTAGGATGGTATTACGACGGAGGAACTGCCGGACTGAATAAAGTTCAACAAGTTAACCGCAAAGGCTTTAATATGGACGGCAATATCTTTGCTATTTGCAGCGGATATAAGCTAGAGGGTGGCGGAGGTTCTTTTGCTAACTACTGCTGGAGCCAAGGCAATAGCGCGGATAGAAACACCCCCCTTATTAGTACCAGCGCAAGCGAGTTTGATTGGACCGTAGGCGTAGGATGGTTTGAAGATCCGCCGTCGGGCACTCCTCATATGAAGAGAGGGCTTGACTATACACTAAGCAACGACTATGGTAACATACTAGCTTATTGGAATCCGGGCTTAGAGTCGGGAAGCACCAACAGCGTGCCATTTGTAGCAATGCCGAGTCCCAGTCTTAGCGAAGTAACAGTCGGTACAACTACCATTTATCCTTCTATTTACGGCGCGGACGGCAACAAACCGTTATACTCAGGAGGCTTTGTAGGTGTTGTCGGCGCTTGGGACGGCAGAGTGTATAGAACCGATCCCACCACAGGACTACTTGTTATGTGGCACTTGGAAGCTGACGAAGGCAGCGCAGATACCTGTATATTCGGATACGGAACTGAGACATATCAAGGTTACCCCGATTCTAACTACGCACAAATATATACTTCCGCCGATTACCTAACGCTTGATTACTTGGTAAGAGGACAACTAACGGGAACGGGCAATAGGCTAAATAATAATACTTACGGTACATTTGAAAGCTATAATGGATAAAATAACAAAGTAAATTTGTTAACATACAAGGAGAATTTTAAATGAAACATACAGACATTGTTGAACTAACGGCAGATAGCTGTCATTTAGGTCAGGATATTACGGTTTGCGGTTGGGTACGCACTTCACGTGATTCAAAAAATATGGCGTTTTTGGAAATAAACGACGGAACAAGCTTAAAACATTTGCAAATTGTTATTGATAAAAACATTATTACAAACAGCGACTTTATGACTTTAGGCTGTTCGGTTAAAGTAATAGGAACTTTGGTTGAGTCCTTGCTTCAAAAGGGTAACATTGAAATAAACGCAAAGAGAGTAACCGTACTAGGGGATTGCCCCAGTGACTATCCCTTGCAAAAGAAGCGTTGCACACTAGAATATCTGCGTTCTATGCCACACATAAGAGTACGCACCAACACCTTTAATGCAGTATTTAGAGTAAGGTCGATTATCAGCGCTTGTATTCATGAGTTCTTTCAGGCAAGACATTTTGTCTATATGCACACTCCGATAATAACTGATAGCGATTGTGAAGGAGCAGGAGAGGTTTTTAAGGTAACCACTCTAGGCTACGCTCCCGAGTATAAGACAGAAGAAGAGTATTATAGCAATGATTTTTTCCATAAGAAACACCATATTCTGCAAGTAA
>SACC01000140.1 GCA_009928745.1 Clostridia bacterium | reverse complement strand
ATATTATATATTGCTGTTACTGATGAATAATCCATAAAGGTATAATCACTTGTGCCGCCCAAAGTACCGGGAGGAGCAGGAAGATTATCAACCATACACTTAACTGCATCACCAAGCAACTGCCCTATTTGCACCGCGGTATATTTTGTAATGTTCATAATGGAATCATCTACATAGTTTACTGCGTTGTAAGCGGCTTTTGCAGCGGCGTAAGCAAGCTCTCCAAGGTTATTTGAAATAGCAGTTTGCGCTGCTTCATAAAGGGCATCTATTAGTTTAGCTAAAATAACGTATTCCATAACTCCGTTGTTGGCTGCTTCCAGCATAACAAGCTGATATAGGTTGTCAATAAGTCTTGCTGCCTCTTCGGCGGACTCCTTCTTACACTTTGGGCATTGGTAATCGGAAGGCAAATCTTCCCATCTTGTGCCGGCTACGTTAGTAACTATTGAATATCCCTTATCCGAACTATCCTCTACCGAGTAGCTATTGAAGTCTGTTTCTTGGTATACAAAGCCGCAAACAGGACACTTATGCTTTGCATAGCTGTCGCTTTCGATAATACCCTTAATAATATACGAAAATTCGTTATATCCGTTGATACCAATCACTTTATATGTGGCTATTTCGTCATAAAGTCTAATTATAATACCGTTTCTTTCGATTGTCTCGCCGCTGTGAATGAAGTTAAACGTACTATTTTCTTCATCTATAATAAAGTTGCTGTTACCGTTGTAAAACTTCCTTAGTTCTACCAAATCGCCGTCGGATATCTCTATTACCAAAGGACGTTTTTGTATTCTCCAGTTAAGACTGGTACCCTCAATGGGTAGTTCATAATTATAACTATAATAACAATCATCATAATTATAGGGTGTGCCAAATTCATCATAATAAGCGGTAATATCAATAGCGCTCGGATTAATCCTCGTTACTGTAGCCTGATAATTATCCCCTGCCTTAATTGCTTCCCACTGCCTATTGCCAAACTCGTCATATTCATCGGTTTCCAAAGGTACGGAAACAGTAGTAGGCACATAGGTATAACTGCCCGGCGTTCCCACACGCTTAAAGTAAACAACGCCTAAGCCTTTTGCGATAAGGGATTGTGCAATACCGTCATAAATGGGAGGATTTTCGGGGTCGTATTCATTAATTTCGCCGTTTATATACCATTTTAAGCCTACATTGAATTTTTCCATAACAACAGAGGGAGAACTGGAAATAATATTATAGTTTCTTTCCAATATAGGATAATTAACGCTTGCGCTGTTGAGCTCGCAAGAGAAATTATAGCTGCCTGCAAGACGGAACTCGTTTACTCCGCCGTTATTTATATTGTAGCCCGACAGGTACTCAGCTGTAGGCGCGCAAAGAGTATTTAGATATTCTTTGTTGCCTACTACGTCACTGCCTACCGTTTGTATATAAGCCTGAACATTGTTTATTTGGTCGATACCGCTAAAGGTAAAAGTAGTATCGTTTAAGGCGACAAAAGTACCGCTGCTGTCACTTCTTGCCTGCCACAATACTTCGGTGGTATATTTGGCTATTCTAAGAACACCGTAAGAACTCCAGTTTTTATAGTTTATTTCGTTAATAATAGAAGCAGTAACCATAAAGAAGCCCGCATAGCTTGTTTCGCAAGAATTGGAAAGGCTTATTCCGCCGTCAAGAAGTTTCGGCAAATCGTTTTCTATAATATAATTCGCCGTAACACCGCCGTCAACTATTACAAGACTGCCTGTATAGGCAAGCTCATCTAATCCGTAAGCTATGTTTGCTACCGTACCGTCAGGCATATAAAGAGTAACGGCTGAAGTGTTATAGTTATATTCTCCGCCTGCCTCTGCCGCATACAGACCATAATTACTACCCTTGTATACGAGAGGATTGCCATAACTATCGGTCATATAATCGCCTATTACTATATTTTGCACGTCGCCTTTTTCGATATAAACGTCAATACTGCTCTGCCAACCGTAATAGTTTTCAGTTTCGAAGACTCGGGCGGATATTTCGTATATGCCTGCGTTTTTAACGCCGTTATTTCCTTCTGCAAAATCGCTTGCCTCGGTATAATAGGTATAGTTTCCGCCGTTATATACTATTTTAACGCTAATTGCGTCATATTCATATTCCCTTTCCACTTCCTCGGCATATTGGTAAACTCCGTCACCTGCTACGAACGGGTCGTTTCTAACCGTGCCAAAGTTATTAGCGCTTTGCTTATCAACTGCAAAATAGTAGTTATATACGCCCTTGTCATATTGAGGAGCTTCAACGGTTACATCGTTATTTGTAAATTTGAAATAATCGTTTATGCTGGCCTTGTCAATAACGACATTTAGCTTCTCATAGTCTATCAAATTGTAATTAATAGCCAAAGCCTGCTCTAATTGAGCAAAAATGGTATAAGTGCCCGCATTCTTAAATAGCTCATCCCTAACACCGTTCTTATAAACGGCAATACCGCTGATAAGATTATTGTCAAACTCGTCGGTAAGTTCTTGCTCAACGGGAATAATACCTAATTCTATTATACCGCTAAGCCCTACCGTGTAAGTCTTATCGGCGCCTATTACCGTTACTTCGGCTGATAACGGCTGAG
Source organism: Clostridia bacterium (assembly GCA_009928745.1). GTDB lineage: Bacteria > Bacillota > Clostridia > Christensenellales > CAG-1252 > SACC01. The sequence continues at coordinate 2,236 of SACC01000140.1, read as the reverse complement.
TTTGTCCGTTATAGACCATACCGCCTTCGCTCATTAACCAACTAACGGTTACGTCTACCTTTCTTATTAAGCCGATTATATCAGTATTTAGTAACATATAGTTGTTATTAATGGTATAATACTGGTCTTCTTCGCTGATATAGGTTTGTTCACACAGGCTTATTCTTACGTCATTTTCTACAGTAATATCATAGCTTCCTGCGTTCTTATAAACTGCGCTTACACCGTTTATTAAATAACTTAGGTCAAATACGAAATAGCCGCTTGTGGAAAGCAGCGGATTGCTGATATCATCGCCAAGCAGGTTGATATAAGCTAGCGTATATGAATAGTTATCCACACCGTTAGCCAAATTCTGTTGCAAAGCGGCGGCTGTTCTTTCATAGCTGTTATAAATTAGGTCTGTATCCAGCCAGCTGATATCCACTATTATCGGGTCAATAAGTCTATTGACTTCGTCGTTTTCTTCGGGCACAAAATCAGTTATTTCATAGTTAAGCGCGTCATCTCCAGCCAAACCGAAAATAACCTTGCTAACTTCCGTTACGTTCTTGCTGTCGTACAAAGCCGTAACCGTAAGGTCGTCCGTAGCTATCTTTTTGTAACCGTCCAAATAATTGTCTTCATCATTCAGGTCAGCTGCGGTGATGCCGATTTTGGGAATAGCGACGTTGGTTCCGTCATAATTCTTGACCCAAATCAATGTATCGACAAATTTCAATTCTCTCTTATAAATTACACCGCCGGAAATATCGTCGTGGATATAATTATCCAAAATTCCGACGTCTGCAGCTTGAAGATTGATTATCATTACCTTGGCTGTGCCTGCATTCTTATTTTCATAGCTTATTGTACAGGTGATACTATCATTATCGGCTACGTTGCCAAAAGTATAATCGGTATAATCGGCTGTGCCGTCATAATACTTCGTCCAATCACCATAAATTGAGCTAGACTGTATGGTAAGCACTCTCTTATCTATGATTAATTCAACGTATTTTTCCCATATTACATAGTTGTCGCTTACGCTTGCATCGATATTGACATTACCTTTAATATAATAATGCCCTGCGTTAATTTTGCCTGTAAAGGTATCGACGTAAGTTGCCGAGCCGTCTTCGTTGTATAGGTAGCTTATTGTTCCGATGTCTTCGCCTTGTAAACTGATATTGATTAGCGGCTCTGTGTCGGTCCACTCGTTATTAACGCTTGCGCTGACATAGTGCATATAGGAATCATAAGTTAATCTGTTGCCAACCAAATAAAGGTCAATGCTTGCTTTATTCATCAGCATTTCTTGACATAGCGATTCATAATTGGTAAGGCTGTAGTTGTCATTGTCAAACAGTGCAACCATAACGTATTCCCCTGCAAAATAGAACTGCTTTTTGCTAACGCTGCTGATATCGTCAATAATTACTCCGTTAACGATAATAGAGCTTTCCGTAACTACTACCTTATCACTAGATGTAAGCATGCCATAATTTCCAGATAGGTCGCCGGCATTCATAAAGTAAACCGTTAGGTCCGCCACCCCTTCCAAAGGTATTAGGCTTATTGATGCGCTGATAGAAGCAGTTTGGTCATAGCCGTTATAAACGGATACGTTCGTAGGAGGCTTAATCCAGTTTACACTGGTAACATATGGGGTAATAATGTAAGTATAATAGAAAACATAGACGCTGTCATCTGCATAATTTACTTTATCCTCGTTATCAATGTCCAAAGTCGCTCTCAAATAATAGGTATTGGCGTTTTTGGCATAAGTAAATGCAGAATAACTTATTTGGTCGAAGCTTACTTCGTAAATAATAGGTATATTTAGCGTTCCTCCCGCCAAGGTATAAACAAGGGCGGTTATTTCGGTATCAAGCCAAGCGTCTGTACTGTTGTTTATGGCAACTCTGTGATTAAGTCCGTCATAAGGCATTGCGCCTACAGGACCGTTGAAGGAAAGCGCGCCAAGATATCCGTTAGCTACGCTTCCATCATCAAATACAAGTTTGGTTATCGACAAAGCTACTGTATCGGTAAAGCCCGCATAGTTTATCGTTTCTTCAATAGTTGCTCTGACATAAATATCATTTGCGTTAGTGATGCCGCTAAATGCCAAGGCAAAGCTGCCGTCTATTGCCGTATCATAGGTATACACAATGGGTATAGCAAGGTTGCCTAGCGTAGCGCCCGTATAGGTAACGCCCTGTTCGCTGACGCTATAGTTAAGCTGACTTAGCAT
>SACC01000139.1 GCA_009928745.1 Clostridia bacterium | reverse complement strand
TGGGGGATACTCAAACCTGATATAGAGAAGACCATACAGTTCCCGTCCTCTGTCAAGGACAAGAACGGCAGATTGTTAGTCGGAGCGGCGGTAGGAATCGCAGCCAATACCATGGAGCGCGTACAAGCGCTTGTATCCTCAAAAGTAGATATTGTTTCCATAGATACCGCGCACGGTCACTCTTCAACAGTAGTTGCAATGGTCAGAAAGATTAAGAGCAAATTCCCAACTCTTCCGCTTATTGCGGGTAACGTGGCAACTGCCGCTGCGACAAAAGAGCTAATAGACGCAGGCGCAGACGTTGTTAAAGTCGGCATGGGTCCCGGATCTATATGCACAACGAGAATTATAGCGGGTATCGGCGTGCCGCAAATTACCGCGGTAATGGACTGCGCTGAGATGGCGGACAAGCTGGGCAAGCGTATTATTGCAGACGGCGGTATAAAATATTCGGGCGATATAGTCAAGGCAATCGCAGCAGGCGCATCTGTCGTTATGCTTGGCAGTTTGCTTGCAGGCACGAAGGAAAGTCCTGGCAAACTGGAGATATTCCAGGGCAGAAGTTTCAAAGTATACCGCGGAATGGGCAGTATTGCGGCTATGCAGGCAGGCAGTAAGGATAGATATTTTCAAGAAGACAGCGACCAGAGCAAGCTGGTACCTGAGGGCGTTGAGGGCAGAGTCCCCTATAGAGGCACTCTTGCAGATGTTATTTTCCAGATGGTAGGCGGTATTCGCTCGGGCATGGGTTATTGCGGTATGAGAAATGTTGAAGAACTCCGCACGAATGCCGAATTTATAAAGATAAGCAACGCATCGTTAATCGAAAGTCATCCGCACGATATCTCAATAACGCACGAGGCCCCCAATTATTCAAAAGGTTTTTAATAATAAGGAAATTATTTAGGAGTAACTATGAACACGAGAGAAACGGTATTAGTTTTAGATTTTGGCGGGCAATATAATCAGTTGATTGCAAGACGAGTCAGGGACATGAAAGTCTATACAGAACTTGTTCCTTGCACAATTTCGGCAGAAGATATAAAAAGAAAGAATCCGATAGGTATTATTTTTACCGGAGGACCGCTGAGCGCTTTCTCCGAGCTGTCACCTAAGCTAGACGCAAGTATTCTTGACTTGAATATACCCATTTTAGGGATATGTTACGGTATGCAGATTACCGCTTTTATGCTCGGCGGAGAAGTATTGAGCGCGCCCACTGGCGAATACGGCAGAGTAAGTATTGAATATTCGGAGCATCCGCTTTTTAAGGATATTGACAAAAAGAATTTGTGCTGGATGAGTCACACCGACCACGTGAGCGCAATACCTGCGGATTTTACGAGTATTGCCCGCACAGAGAAGGTAATTAATGCGGCTATGGCTAATGATAACAAAAGAATATACGGACTGCAATTCCATCCCGAGGTAGTTCATACTGTTCAGGGGCTTCAGATTATGCGCAACTTCCTTTTCGACATCTGTAAGGCGAGCGGCGACTGGGATATGAGTAATTTTGCTGAACAGCAGGTACTTTCCCTGCGTAGCAAAATCAAAGGCAAAAAGGTATTGCTTGCACTGTCTGGCGGCGTGGATAGTTCGGTATGCGCCGCTCTGCTTCACAAAGCTGTAGGCGAAGACTTAATTTGCGTTTTTGTCAATCACGGCTTGTTAAGAAAGGGAGAATGCGAGGAAGTGCAGGAAGTATTTGGAAAGCAATTCGGCATTAATCTGATAACGGTAGACGCCGAACAAAGATTTTTAGACAAATTAAAGGGTGTTAGCGACCCCGAGAATAAGCGTAAGATTATCGGCGCAGAGTTTATAAAAGTGTTCGAGGAAGAGGCGAAGAAGATCGGGAAAGTTGATTTTCTCGCGCAAGGCACAATATATCCTGATATTGTTGAGAGTGGTGTCAACGGTTCGGCAGTTATTAAGAGTCATCATAATGTCGGAGGCTTGCCCTCTGTTGTGGATTTTGAGGAGATTGTAGAGCCGTTACGAGATTTGTTCAAGGACGAAGTCAGGAAAGTGGGCTTTGAGATTGGCTTGCCTGAGCATATCGTAATGCGCCAACCTTTCCCCGGACCGGGACTAGGAATACGCGTTATCGGAGATGTGACAAAAGAAAAGCTGGAGATTCTTCGCGATGCGGATTATATCTTCCGCGAAGAGATAGCGGCGGCGGGACTTGATAAGAAAATATGGCAATATTTCGCTGTAATTACAGATATGAAGAGCGTAGGCGTAATGGGTGATCACCGTACCTACGATTATACGCTTGCGCTGCGCGCGGTAAACAGCATTGACGCAATGAGCGCAGACTGGTACAGAATACCTTACGAGGTGCTCGATAGATGCTCCAGCCGTATTGTCAATGAGGTAAAGCATATCAACCGTATTGTATATGACATTACCAACAAACCTCCAGCAACCATTGAATGGGAATAAAATTAATAAGAAAAAGCGATAAACAACATAAAACATTTGGCGAAAACGCATAACAAATAATATATGATAGTTAGAGAGTTTAAACAAAAAGATAAATCGCTTTTCTTAGAATTATGTCGTGAATTTTACGATTCGAGCGCAACAGTAGGTAATTTTCGCGAAGACATTGCAAAGATGACTTTTGACAGGGTAATGGATCATCATGAAAATCTTTGGGGTTTTATGCTGGTCGATGCAGATACTGACAAGGCTGTCGGTTATTCGCTGATTACTTCATATTGGTGTAATGAGGAAGGCGGCAACGTGCTGGTATTGGACGAATTATACATTGCTCCGGATAACCGGAAAAAGGGATACGCAAGTATTTTTATGGAATGGGTGCAAGAATATTACAGGGACGAAGCCGTTGCGATTACTCTTGAGGTGCTGACCACCAACCAAGCCGCCTGCTCCCTTTATAAAAAGGAAGGCTTTCAGCCAGACGGTTTTATTACTTATACCAAAAAAATCAAATAAAATAATTTTATGCATTATGTTCTATGCCGACGGCAACAGGTTGCAGTCGGCTTTTACATATATTTTGAATTTTATAATACTGTCGAATTGTATTTATCAAACAAATGTATTATAATAACTACATGATATACGGTAATATTGACGGAATTAAAAGAACAACATTAGAAGAACTGGAAAATCTTTGCGAGAACTACGATAAAAGCTATTTTATAGACCGAATTGTTCTCGACGCGGTTATACGGATTACTTCAAAACTTAACAGAGAGATCTCTGTATTTATTTCGCGCGGAGGTCGCGTGCTCGCAATAGGCGTAGGCGACAGCAATACTGTGCCGCTAGCGCATATTACTCAAAAAAGAGGTAATAAGCGTTTTAACGGCGTCAGGTGTATACACACACATCCGAATGCCAGCGGACGGTTATCCAATGTGGATATATCCGCTCTTAAAAGCTGCAGATTTGACTGTATCGCTGCTGTCGGTGTTAGCGGCGGATATATGACGGATATGCAAGTTGCCTACATTAGAGGTGACAATATTGATATTATAAGCGTTAAAGATGCTATACCCGATACAAAATTGCTGGATGCAATTGAGCTATGCGAAGGCGAAAGCGTATTACCCGAGGCGGAGAATGCCGAAGCAAGACGGTGCCTGCTTGTGCACGTATCCGAAGACGACGATGCCGAGTATTCTCTTAACGAGCTGGATAATCTTGCCCGCACAATGGGATTGAATCCCATAGAGCGCATCATACAGCACAGGGACAAGCCTGACAGAGCTTTTTATGTAGGGAGCGGCAAGGTAAAGGAAGTTGAGTTGCTTTGTCAGGTTAAAGATATAGAAGTGGTAATCTTTGACCATCAGCTGTCGGGAGTACAGCTAAAAAATTTGCAGGAGACGCTCAACCGTATAATTATCGACCGCTCGATACTTATACTCGATATCTTTGCAAAGCACGCTACAACCAACGAGGGCAAACTCCAAATTGAGCTTGCAAAGCTCAGATATCAGTTACCTATGCTGACCGGACAGGGAATAGAGATGTCGCGCCAGCGGGGCGGCTTATACGCGCTAGGCGGCGGTGGTGAGACCAAACTCGAGCTTGACCGCAGAAACATTCGCCGTCAGATTACCGCGCTTGTGGAGAAGCTTCAGAAAATGGAAAGCGTGCGTGATATCAGACGTCAAAAGCGTAAAAATGCGGGTTTGAAGAGCGTAGTTATTGTAGGATATACGAACGCCGGTAAAAGCACGCTTATGAATTATATAACGAAAGCCGGAGTCTTGGAGGAAGATAAACTTTTCGCTACCCTTGATTCGGTCGGACGTACGGTGTGGGATGAGGGTAACGAGTATCTTCTTGTAGATACCGTTGGCTTTATCAACAGATTGCCTCACGAATTTATCGACGCATTCAAATCTACGCTTGATGAGGCGCGTTATGCCGACTTGTTGTTGCATGTAGTTGATAAGAGCAGTCCGTATCTTGTTGCAGAATTTGATGTTGTGATGTCAGTGTTGAATGACATCGGCGCGGACAAAATACCGCTTATTAATGTTTATAACAAGAACGACAAGAGCGGAGCGGGCTTTTTACCTACACAACAAGATTCGGTAACCATTTCTGCGCGTACAGGGGAGGGCGTCAACGAACTGAAAGAACTTATCAAAAAATTATTATTCCAGCAATAAATTTTTAAAAAAGTAGTGGGAAAGTAAAAAAATAAAATAAAAGGACGGCTAAACCGTCCTTTTTGTATATATATTTTGCATAGTGAATTAATCAAATAATTAGAACTAATCAAGCAGATTGTCGCATAGTAGCTCATAAGTCTTTGCCGCCTTTTCTTCCCAGCTTGTGTAGACATATTTTGCAGTAGCGCGGCTGTCCACAATCAGCTTGAGATCTACTAACGATTTGCCACCGTTAGG
>SACC01000138.1 GCA_009928745.1 Clostridia bacterium | reverse complement strand
AGGTAATATATTACTTTATATTTTGTATATTTTAATTTGTGCATGTTATATTTGCGTTTTTATGCGCGCAATGCAAACCCCCATTCCCGCCGTTAGCAGCAATCGAGCCCCTTTGATAAAGGGGTGAGTTTATGTGAACACCCTCTAGTAAGGGTTAATTTATCTGAGCAATACAACCACTTTGATAAAAATCGATTTATTATTATTTTGAAATTATACAAAAATGAAAATTTGTATATCATTTATTTTAACTGAAACTCTAATACTTTTAATCTCTTTTTTCTATATTAAAACCTTCAAAAACAGCAGTATATGCCGCAAAGCTTCCTGCAGGGACATAAAGTGTCAGCACAGACCTGTTCTCAAAAGAATCATCCTCAATATCTGGGGGCTGTAGCGTATCAAAATAGATGCTTGTAAGGTTTGGGCAAATAGCAAAAGCACATTGACCGATATTAGTTACATTCCTAAGATATATGGTCTCTATTTGCGTTTCAATAAACGCAAAATCCGCTATTTCTGTAACAGTGTCAGGAAGCACATATTCGGTATCTGTTTTATTATTGGGATACCAAATTAATTTCGTTATTTCTTTGCTATATAAAATGTTGTTTTGCATCGTAAAATACGGGCTTTCGGACGCTACAGTTACCTCTACAGAATTAGAAAAAAACAATGCTTCTATTTCTTGAACCTCTGCAGACAAAACCAGTTTTTTAATAGCACTATGTCCTAGAAAAGCAATCATAGATATTCTATGAACAGTACTCGGTGTTACCACTTCAGTCGCTTTGCCAAGATACTGTATCAAAGTATTTCCAAGCACTGCAAAGCTGCCGCTTATTATGTCTTGTGAGTAAATATTGGCGCTATATGTATTCCAATTCGCAGCTATTTTGTATTCGTCCAGGTTATTATTTGGCACATATATGCATAATCCCCATTCTTCAAACACTTTGTTGCCAAGCGCAGGAGGAGTTGATATTGTAATAAACACTTCATACAAATAATAACATCCCATAAAAGCTTCAGTCTCTATACGGCTTATACCCTCTTTTATTTCTACGCTTTTAAGGTTACTGTTATTTCTAAAAGCTCTCGCCGCAATAACAGTAATAATTACTCCGTCTTCGGCAGTACGCGGAATAATCAAGTCAGCCTTTGAACCTAAGTACTTTATAATTGTAGCAGTCTCTTGGGTAGTTTTTACATACCTGAAATTATCCTTTATGCCCGTACCTTGAGCGCCCCAAATAATCCTGCCAACATCACCATTCCAGTTAAGTTGCCAGTTGTCTCCTTTTTCGGTTTTTTCTGTATAAATAGTTAAGTTAATACTGCCCCAAAAGACATCGTTACCCATATAATCAACAGTATCAGGTAAGTAGACTGCATCAAGTTGATTGCACCCTGCAAATGCTTTTTCTCCGATATATTCAACAGTATTCGGTATTATCATTAAATTTAAGCTTGTATTTTCAAAAACACTTTGATTAATTCTTGTTACCTTTCTGCGCCCGTTAATTCCGTTATCGTAATACTCGGGTATAGTCAAGAATAATTCGCCCATGTTTACAAATCCTGACACATAGTATGTGCCGCTGTCCTCATCAAATCTGTATTGTAGCCCTCTGTCAGACTCCTCAATCCTATCATCCAAAACCGCTCTCAAAGTTATATCGCCCTCAAGTATAAAAATATAGGGATTTAGATATATTTCTTGCTCACCCACTTGCCAGCATAAAAAACTTTTGCCCTCGGGGATTATAGCTGTTATCGTCACACTGCTGCCCGACTCATAGCTAGCCACCGCGCTTATACCGTCTGTCAGGACTCCGCCTGATACCGTTACTTGATAATTACCGAGCAATGATTCAAAAACGGCGGTAAACTCCATATTGGAGTTGACACCGAAAGTATATGGATTATCTGTAAAATGCGTATCGGTGCCAATAAGCGTCCAATATAAAAAGCGCTGCCCTTCAGGTATATCGGCAGTAATTGTTATATTCGTGCCCTCATAATACACAAAAGCTGACAATGTGTTGTCCAGATGACCGCCGTTCACCGCCACAAGATAAGAAAGTATAGGCTCCGTGCCCTCTTCTTCCCAATATGCGTATACTGAAGTATCAGCATCTATCTTTTGAGTTTCGTCAAAATCCTGCTCCCATTCTCCGTTGTCAAGGTACCAACCGCGGAATACATATCCTTCCATTTGAGGATTGTTGGGAACATTACTCATAACCGACCCTTTAATAACCCTAATAGTGTAGTATTGCACGCCTTCAGAATAATATGTGACGGTGACTTCTTCGAATTCATTAGGATTATTGTTGACTAAAACAATAGGCAAAACAATAGCTGGGATCGCTAAAGCTATTACTATGGCAAATATTATGATTGCTTTTTTACTCAGAATAGTTTTCATCAAAAGTCCTTATTTTTACTTATGTCATATTAACATAAGAAGCAATATGGCGCAATCAATTTGCATATATTTAGCGAATACTTAATTTACCAAAAATAATAATTTAATAAACGAAAGCTGAATAAGTAAAATATTTTTATTTATAGAACTGAACGAAACTCCATTCAATTTTGAAACCAAATTGATAGACTAATATATATTTTTATGCATAAGCGATAATTAATTTATATTACAATTTTGCATATTTATGCACACAATTGCATATTTATGCATTTTGGTTAGTCATATTGCTCGAGAATTAAGCCCCAAAAGGTGCGTTTATTGGTAACAGTATTATATAATAATTCTGACAAAAAAAGTGTATTTGATATGATTAAAAAGCATAACGTTATTGGTAAAAACTATAAACATAAAATTTAGATGCAGTTTACGAGAATGCAACGGTTCTTCCCGATTTTTGACTGACGGGAGTGTACTTAGTGTACACAAAAAAAGATAAAGAATATATCTAAAACCCCCATTATTGCCACATCGGCAATAATCAAGCCCCTTATGACCACCCCACAAAACACGTTTTGCGGGGACCCCGGAAAGCAGGTAAGCCTATTGCTCGGGACAAATGTCCCAAAGGGTGAGTCTATTGTTAATAAACATACGGTTTGCGAGAGTGCAACGGTACTAAATATGCGTGAAAAGTAGCAATCTTATCGGTAAAAAACACTATAAGCGCAGAATTTAGATGCAGTTTTCGCGTTCTTGGCGCGAACTGTCCGCAAGGAGTGTACTTAGTGTACACGACTAAGGCAGAGAGCGCCAAAACGGCAAAACTGCGCTAAATTATGCGCTTATACGTAGCAGGTGCGATTAATAATTATACGCTTAAGCTCGTCCGATAATTCGTTAAAGTATGAACAATATCCGGCAACACGTACCATAAGATATTTATGCTTCTCAGGATTATTGTAAGCATCAATTAAAACATCGCGGTTAATGATATTCGGCTGAAACTGCATACCGCCGGTGGTTAAAAAGGTCTTGAATATACCTCCAAGATTCTCAATGCCCTCTTGTCCGGGGAATAGCGCGGAGTCAATATGGAAGGTGACGGTTGTGCCGTTGGCGGCAAAATCCTTAAAGTTGACATCTGCTACTGCGTTAAGCGAGGACATAAGATTGGATTCCGCCTTGCCGTAATGAGGAGTAACGGAGTTGGCAAGGGGGACGCCTTTGAGTCTGCCTGAAGGGAGCGCCTGCGTCTTTAAGCCATAGCGGTCGCTGACGTTGAGCGCGTAATAACCGGCGGTATATATTCCGCCTCTATCGGGAGTCGGCACGCTGGCAAGCGCCGTATTCCACATCCCCATAACGCGGCTGACCCACTCGGCTGGCGCTTTTATATCGTCGTCGCCGAACTTTGGCAACGCCAGAATATCCTCGTGAATTTGTTTATACAATTCGCTTTGGAAGTTATTGTCTATTGCGTTGATTATATCCATTAAAGTGTATTTGCCTTGTTTATATACCAGCTGCTCAATCGCGTAGAAAGAATCTGCAACATCCGTTATACCGACAGCCTGAATACCGCTGCTGATATAATCGGTGCCGCCTTGATACGCGCATTTGCCGCGCTCTAAGCAACCCTTGAATAACGATGACGCGAGTGGAGTGGTAAAATGCTCGCCCAATATCTTGATAATCTTCTGCTGGTCGGCAAGTACGCTGCGCGTTACCGCGTTAAGGCGCTCTTGGTACTTTGCAAGCAATTCCTCCATACTTTTGGGAGGATTGTATATGTACATTCCCTGCTTGACTCTGCGTTTTTCTATGCTCTTTTTGTTGACTTTTACCATCATAGAGCAATACGGACATTTTTTGTAACTGCCGAAGAAATACTCGCAAAATCTGTCATACACTTTTTGCAAATACTCTTTATTGGTATAGTTCCACAAGTCGTGGGTATGCCCTTTGACCGCCTGCAAGAGCGGCAAAGTAACGTTCACGTTCGCGCTGTCTGTGTTGCCAAAGTGGTCGTCGCTCGCAATAGGCTCCACACAGCCGACAACCGCATAATTCCTTGCGTTCTCAATGGTAGTGTTGTGCTTTCTGGGTATTGCGTCGAAGTAGACTTCGTCGCTGAACAGCTCCGGCATCGGACAGCCGTTGATATAGATTTCCGCAAGTCTGTTAAGATATTTTTGCGGACTGTTTTTATTAATTCTCGCGCACATATTGACAGCAAGAGGCTGAAGCTCGCAAGCGTCAATACAGATATAGGTCAAATCGTTGGTAGCGTCGTTGCCTTGCTTGTCGGTACCGCCGAAGGTCAACGCCTGATCGGTGGATAGAGTCTCGAACAGTTTAGCCACATTCAAAAAACTATCGCCGTCGTTGACCAATATACACTCGTCCATCTTAAGGACGAATAAGCACAACAGTTCTTTTGCCTGTTCGTAAGTAATCCTGCCCGCATCCAAATCCGCCTTGTAATAAGGATATAATCTGTCTC
>SACC01000137.1 GCA_009928745.1 Clostridia bacterium | reverse complement strand
GAATGAAAGAGTATATTGGTTCGTGCTCCAGCGCGCATATAGCGTGATATTGCCGGCGGGCATTGTAGCAAAAGTATATGCCGTTGTGAACTCAGCGTCTTCATACCAGCCGACAAAGGTGTTCTCCGTCTTTGTAGGCGCATCAGGCGCCGCAATGGCTGCGCCGTAATCTTCAGTTATTGAGGCAACTGCGCTGCCCTCGTTGCTGTCAAAGCTTATTGTATAGCTATTGACGCTCCAATTAGAATACACCGATGTATTACCGCCTGCGGTATACTCTATGAAGGTTATCGGCTCTCCCGAAAAATCGGCAGTCGTGTACCACCCGACAAAAGTGTGTCCTTCGCGGGTAATGTCAGTCGGCAGCGTATATATTCCGTCAGTAATTATGACAGGATCAAGTCCAAGCTCACCGGTTGGATCAATATTAATTGTGTAGCTTTGCGGTGCGGTAACGTCATTTTTAATATACAGCGGAATGCATGCAAGCACAACAATTAGCGCAAGAATTAGAAATACCGCGGCAGCGGCTACTATTTTCTTTTTTAGCTCCCACTTCTTAAAAGTGGCAATCCATTGTTTAATTTTTTCTGCTAATTGCTTTGCTTTTTGCCTAAGAGTCTCCACGAATTTTCCCATAAAATAATTCTCCTTTAGCATTAAATTAACTATATTATAAAACATTTGCTTGCAATTTTTCAATATTAATTATAAAAAAGTCGTAATAAGTGAACAAAGAATCTTGTATGACTTTAATAGTACTTATATAAGTATTTATTGGGGAAAAGGTTATTTATGTCGCTTTGCTATTTTTTATTTTGGTCAAAATATCTCATAGTACGCAAAAAATTATAGATAAATATTTTTAATACCTCATATAGATAAATATGTGCCAAAAAATATTTGAAATGTCATAAGTCGTGTGTTATTATATTAACAACGGCTATGCGCTTGATTTTGATGCTTTCTTATTTTGCCGAAAAATGCTCGGAGGACTGCATGAACAGGATATATAACAGGTTAAAATTGTCCGAAATTAATATAGGTGGACTGCTTAAAAAACAACTGGTAATACAACTCAAAGGTCTGACAGGCAACATATCCAAGATATGGTATGACCTGAGCGACGAAAACGCTTGGCTCGGGGGCAAAGGGGAGGCGTGGGAGAGAGGACCTTACTATCTGTCGGGACTTATCCCCATAGCTTATCTGCTTGAGGACGAATGGGCGAAGGATGAGGTTAAAAAATGGGTTGACAGCATAGTTGCGAGTCAAGACGCGCAAGGCAACTTTGGACCCTCCTGGAATGTGGACTGGTGGCCGAGAATGGTTGTCTTAAAGGCGCTTGTGCCGTATGTTAAGGTTACCGGAGATATACGTATCGTCCCGTTTATGGAAAAATATTTTAAATATCAATATGATAATATTGACCGTCAGCCTTTGAAATTTTGGGCGGCAGCAAGAGCTTTCGAGGCAATGGAAGCGATAAGATTCGTGCATAGATATACAAAATCACAGTTTTTAGTAGAGTTAGTAAAGAAGCTGAAGATGTATTCTTTGGATTATTTTAGTTTGTTCGATAATTATACTTACCAGAAGCCCATGACAAAATATTTTAACAAATTCATATTCAATCTGGGCAAAACGCTTTTGGAGCCTTTTGACGAAATCCGCAAAAAACGTACCGTTAAGCCTGCGCCGGAGAGCAGAGACAGCATACTCGCATTCAACCAGCGCAAGGCGGTAAGGACCATCATGCTGACACACGGAGTCAATCTTGCTCACGCTATAAAATATCCTATTACATACGGCGCGTTCCTTGGCAATGACTACGATTATTCATTATCAAAGAAAGGGCTTGACTCGATAAGAAAATATCACGGTAACGCTACAGGTTTATACAGCAGTGATGAACATATTATGGGTACCTCACCTGCGCAAGGCGTGGAGCTTTGCACGGTAGTTGAATCAATGTATTCGCTTGAAGAGATAGGGATGTTCGTGAAAGAAAGTTGGGCGTACGAGTTGTTGGAGTTCCTTGCTTATAACACCTTACCTGCAACGTTTTCGCCTGATATGTGCGCGCATCAATATGTTCAGCAACCTAATCAGGTAGCTGCTGACGCTCGCCAAAGACAGTTTTTTGATACTGACAAATACGGCAATACCTTCGGATTAGAGCCTAATTACGGCTGTTGCGCGGCTAATATGCACAGCGGATTTCCGAAGTTCGCGGAGTATCTTGCGCTCAGTCATCCTACCGGACTTGCTTTTATGGTATACGGAGAAGCAGAGTTCTGTACCCGTCACAACGGCGGAGATTTAATTATCTCTGAACGCACCGATTATCCCTTCGGCGAGGAAATAAATTTTGAAGTGAAGAAAGCCGTCGGAGATGTTGAATTGCATTTTAGAAAAATCCAAAATACGCAATTTGTATTAACACATAACGGCGAAAAAGTCGACGGCGATGATTTTTACAAGATTAATGCAAAGCAGGGCGATTCAGTGAAGATTACCGCAAAACCCGAATTAAATATTGCCGACAATCCGGACGGAAGCGTAAGCATAAAATACGGTAATATTCTGCTTGCGACAAAACTTACTGCAGAGGAGCAATATATAAAAGGCAAGATGCCCTTTGAGGATAGATCGTATACGACGAACGACGAATGGAGAATAGCCCCCTTGATAAAAGACAACGGACTGAGCGTTATTGCCACAACCGTTAATGAGACTAGCGATTTACCTTTTGAGATACCGCCTTTCGAGATAACCGTTGAGGGCGTCTTAGTCAAAAACTGGGAGCTAAGTAAAAATAGCGCAAATATTCCCGAAGCGCCTTACGAGCTGGAGGAAAAACCTTTGACTCTTGTTCCGTACGGTTGTACTCGACTACGAATTGCGCAATACCCCAAAATATTAAAATAAACATTTTGAATAAGAAGCTATCATTAGCGGCGGCAAAAACACGCTTTTTTCCCACTCCGAAGCGTAACGGCTGATATTGTCCCTTTAAGTCCGACCGAATGCAGTATTGCTGCATTCGCGTTTGGTCGGAAAAGCAGCAGACAAAGCAATAATCAAAAAGTCAGGGCGAGTACCTGACCTTTTCCTTTGTCAAGAGCATATTGTAAAAACTAAGGGATTCCTCCGTTAAGCTTACGCTATAGTCGGAATGACACAATATTAATAAGAACAGTTCTCCATTGTTCTGTCATCCCGACCGTAGCGGAGGGATCTCAATTAATTAATCGTTGTCTTTGCGACGAGCACAAAAGGAATTTTGCAGAAAGAGGAGAAAATATCACACGAATAATAGCGACTGAAACCCTTTAAGTCCGACCGAATGCATTATTGCTGCATTCGCGTTTGGTCAGAATAACAATTAAGGCGACGCAACGGTCTAAATGCCCAAGTGCATTCATTCAACAAGTTGCGCCGCCTTTCGGTCGTATTTTTGTTTATCATTGGTAACAATACAGTATATGCGCATTTGAACATATGTGAAATAGTCAATGGTATTTTTCTGTATAATTGCTTACATATTTTGCAAAACAAATTTATCATTTAATTTTGTTATTAATTTATTGTTACTTTATATATGTTTTGTAGTATAATTATTTTATTATGCATTTTGGAGGCTATTATGAATATTTGGCGTGATATTAATCCTAACAGGATTGTATCTAACGATTATGTTGCCGTTATTGAAATTTCTAAAGGCAGCAAAAATAAGTACGAACTGGATAAAGAGACCGGACTACTGATTTTGGACAGAGTGTTATACACCTCCACCCATTATCCCGCTAATTATGGTTTTATTCCCCTTACATATGCCGACGACAAAGATCCTTTGGACGTGTTGGTATTATGCAGCGAGAATATTGCGCCGCTATCGCTGGTAAGGTGCTTTCCCATCGGCGTTATGGCGATGACCGACGAGGGCGCGTTCGACTATAAGATTATATCGATACCTTTCGGTGAGCCGACTTGGAATAATATCCGTGACGTAAGCGAGCTGCCCATACATATATTGAACGAGATTAAGCACTTCTTTAATGTTTATAAGGCATTAGAGCACAAGGAAACCACCGTAATGGAGATTATGGGAAGAGAAAGAGCGATAGAGATTGTTGAAGAGGCAATAAGATTTTACAGGGAGAAGTTTCTATAATAATGAAAAAAGTTTACGATGTGATAATAATCGGCGGAGGTGTTATCGGTACGGCGATTTTAAGAAAGCTGTCCAGATACAACATATCCTCTCTGCTGATTGAAAAAGAAGATGATGTTAGCTGCGGAGCAAGCCGCGCGAACAGCGGGATAGTGCACGCAGGATATGACTGCGAGCCACATACCAGTAAAGCGTATTTTAATGTTGAAGGCAACAAGATGTACGAGGATTTTTGCAAGGAACTTGACGTACCTTACAAGAAAACAGGCTCGCTGGTTGTCGCGCCTGATTCGGGAATAGTTGCCCTTAAAGCATTATACAATAAAGGGCTTGAGAACAAAGTCAAAGTTGAGCTAATCGGACGGGAGCGGATTAAGGAGATAGAGCCTAATGTCGCCGACGGTGTAACGCAGGCGCTGTACGCTAAGAACGCCGGTATTGTTTCCCCGTACAAGCTCACCATTGCGCTTGCAGACAGCGCGGTACTTAATGGCGCAGAAGTTATGCTATCCACCGAAGTTACAGATGTTGTCCACGAGGACGGCATATATAAAATAACTACCACCAAAGGCAAGATTGAAAGCCGCCTTGTTATTAATGCAGCAGGCGCTAATTGTATGAAAATTAACGCGATGCTGCATGACGAAGTGCATCCCGTATGCTATGCGGTAGGTGAATATTTTGTCTTAGACAGCACGGAAGGCGCTAATATAAACACGGTGATTTTCCCTCTTCCCGATGAGAATGGCAAGGGTATATTG
>SACC01000136.1 GCA_009928745.1 Clostridia bacterium | reverse complement strand
ATATATTACGATATGCAACAAGTGACTCCTCAGGAAGACATAAAGCTTAAAGAATTATTCGAAGTTATCGATCAAAAAATCGCACATCCGATTAATCCTAACAACCGGAAGGTACTTATATTCTCCGCGTTCGCTGATACTGCGGATTACTTGTATAATAATCTTGCGCCGCATCTTAAGCAAAAATACGGCCTATTTACGGCAAAAGTCACAGGCGGAAATCGGAGTAAGACTAATGAAGGCGGGACACCTCAGGCGGATAGAATCCTCACTCTGTTTTCCCCGATTTCCAAAGGCAAAAAAATTATTTATCCGAACGAACCTCACACAATAGATGTGTTAATCGGCACAGACTGCATATCCGAGGGACAGAATCTTCAAGACTGCGATATTTGTATTAATTACGATATACATTGGAATCCTGTTCGCATTGTTCAACGCTTCGGACGAATAGACCGTATCGGCAGCATCAACTCACAAATTCAGCTTGTTAATTTTTGGCCTGCTATATCCTTAGACGAATATATCAATCTTCAGAAGCGCGTATCGGCGCGTATGGTTATTGTCAACGCAACGGCAACCGCGGATGACAATATCATATCAGATGACGAAGAAGAGATGGATTACCGCAAGGAACAACTTAAGAAACTTCAAGACGGCATACTTCAGAATCTTGAAGATGTAGAAGGTAATATCTCTATTACGGATTTGGGCTTGAACGATTTCGTCATGGATCTCGTATCTTATCGCAAACAACACGGAGATCCAAAAGGCATTATCAAAGGTCTCAATTCTGTCGTTGCCTCAGACGAAACGAAAGGCATAGAGAAGGGCATAATATTTGTCTTATGTAACCGCAACGATAATGTTAACTCAAACCGTCAGAACAGACTGCATCCTTATTATCTCGTATATCTCAAGGATAACGGTGAAGTAAAGTATAACCATCTTGATGTAAAATCCGTACTTGACACAATTCGCGCGGCCTCTAAGGGAATAACGGAACCGATTGCCAATCTTTGTCGAGCATTCAACAGCGAGACAGATGACGGCTGGAAGATGGACAAATATAGCGCCTTGCTTGACGATGCGATAGGAAGCATAATAGAAGTCAAAAAGAATAAAGACATCGACAGTTTATTCAGACCGGGCGGCACCACTATCCTATCGGGCGAGATTAAAGGCCTGTCCGACTTCGAGCTAATTGCGTTCTTGGTTATTAGATAGTATGGAAGAGCAAATTGTTAATTTTATTAATATTCCAAAAAACTGCATGTTGCAACAGGCTATTCCCATCAAGCTTATTAACGACACGGATGAATTCTCAAATATCGTTGAATGTCTCTCGATAATAGGCTCTCTAAAACCTTCTACATGCGGAATAATTCCAATTGTCAACGACAGCTTACGCTATGAGGAAATACAAGTAATATTAATGAGGCTTAATCGCACGGAAGACTTGTATATTACAATACGCCCAGTTTTCAAAAAAATTAAATATCTATGCATATTGATGCTGGAATATAAAGGCAAATTCAGAATTGCCGTATGCGATTATATGGCAGGCAAAATCGATTACGACGAGAATATTCTAGAGAGCATACTTATTACTTCTTGGATTTATCCGGATTGCCTATCAAAAAACGCTAAGGAATGTATTGATGCTATAAGCAACGCGCTAAATAATGAAAAGCACATTAGAAGCTTGTATACGCAAATTTGGTCCGCAGTAGGCAAATTCAGAGCCTCGGGAATTCCGCGGGCAAAGGTGCATAGACTTATCGAAGATATGTTGGGCAGCGGCTCCGCAAAAAAAAATATTCTTAGATACTGCGATCCATATAAATTGTACATTCCAAAAAGTAAATACGGTAATAGATTTACGATCCAAAAATCCCAAGAGTATTGTTTAATTCACGATTATGAGGATATATGGTATTGTTTTATGAAAGATGAACAACTAAAAAAAGTAATAGCGAACAGAGGATATACCGATATTCATGATTTGGTGTATCGTATCAACAGCCAAAAATATTAATATGAATATTGCTGCCGGTAAAGTGGACACACGCATTCCCAAGAACAAATTCCGTTTTGCGATGCCTGAGGTGAGCGCAATTATCTGGCGTTACAAAATTACCAAAGATACGGTAGAGTTTGCCGTTGATGAGGTTAATAGCGAATTGCAGGTTATAGAAGTAATCTTCAAGGGTACTCCGGTGACAAAGTATTTTTCAAAGTTACAGTCAGCTATCCCTTACAGAATGCTGTTCGTGTACAAAGAGGGATTAACTAACAAATATGCTTTTGCCTATGGCAATACTGTGATAACGACTGCCAAAGAGCTGCTTATTGGAGACGAGCTCCGGGGTTCGACACAATCGCTCACAACGCTTATCGAGGAGTTAGCGGAAGAGATGCTCGACATTAGGCGCAGAGAGACAGATAGCTTCGATGATTTGCTTATAAGACAGGAAAGGCTAATCAAACAAAAGAAAGAGATCGCCCGACTGCAAAAGCTCGTAGACAACGAAAAACAGTCAAAATATAGATTCAAACTTAATGAAGAGTTGAAAATAATGCAGAAGGAGTTGGATTATGAATCATGACAATTTTGTATGTGCAATTTTATCTCAAATTGACATTCACGGTAGAATAAAATGTCGCGAAAGAAATGATCTGGAATATAAAGAAACTTTTAATATCTGTAACTTTTCCAAATACGCAAAAACCATGGCGGCTTTTGCTAATAATCAGGGCGGTTATATAGTTTTTGGGGTAAAGGATAATCCGAGAGAGCTCAAAGGCGTTAATCAAGCATTCTTTGATTTTGAACAAGAAAAATTTACCAACGCACTTAACAATCTTTTTTCTCCGGAATTGATTTGGACTTCCAACATCGTGGAGTCTAACGGTAAGAATATTGGATATATTTACACTGCGAAAAGTCTTGATAAACCTGTAGTAGCACTTAAAGTCGATAATGGAGAAAAAATTAATAGCGGAGACGTCTATTATAGATACCGCGCACGTAGCGAAAAAATTAAGTATCCGGAAATGAGAAAAATAGTAGAGGATCGAGCAAAAGAAGAGCAAGAGCGCATTTTTAAACTTATTGAAACAATAAAAAATAGCGAAACTACCAATCTCGGTATTATAGATTATATGAACGGTCATATTACTACTCCTTATGGAGTAGACGTTGCTATTGATAAACAATTAGTAGTCAAAATATTAAAAAAAGCTAAATATATAAAGTCTGGAAGTTTTAATGAAACAGAGGGCATACCTGTAATAAAAGTCTCAGGCAACATAGATCTTGCTGAAGAGATACCGGTTCCAAATATAATTCCGGATGTACAATACCCTTATATCCAAAAAAATTTGAAAGAACAATTAAAGGTGAACAATGCGCAAATAGCTGCTCTAATTTGGTATTATAAAATAAGAGAACATAAAAAATTCCATATAGAGATATCTACATCAGCTACTTCGTTAATTAAAATTCACAAATATTCGGACATTGCATTACAATACTTAGCTGATAAAATCAATGAAAATAACGAAAAGCCCGATTGGCTGTTATGTATAGAAAACGAATATAAAGATTGCAAAAGGTTGAGGAGAACGACGAATGGACAAGCTTAGGATGATGTCGAATGACAGGACACAAGAGAATATAGAGAAGATTCAATCGCTATTCCCGAATGCGGTGACAGAAGTCAAAAGGGACGGACAGGTGCGGCTTGCTGTTGATTTTGATGTGCTTAAGCAAGAGATGAGTAATGTGTTGATTGATGACAAGGAAGAGCGCTATCAAATGACTTGGCCCGATAAGAAAAAGTCGATACTGCTCGCCAATACTCCGATTACAGCAACGCTAAGGCCTTGCATTGAGGAGAGCGTTGACTTCGACAAAACCCAAAACCTGTATATAGAGGGTGACAATCTCGACGTATTGAAGCTGTTGCAGGAGACCTATCTCGGCAAAGTTAAGATGATATACATAGACCCACCTTACAATACGGGCAATGATTTTGTATATAATGACGATTTCGCCGAGGATTCCGCGGATTATCTTCAAAGGAGCGGTCAATATGACGATATGGGCGACCGCCTTGTGCAGAATACCGAATCTAACGGCAGATTTCACACCGATTGGCTTAATATGATATATCCGAGATTAAAGATTGCTAAGGATTTATTAAGCGAAGACGGAGTTATCTTTATCAGTATTGACGATAATGAGGCAGATAATATTAAAAAGATTTGCGGTGAAATATTTGGAGCAAATAACTTAATAGAAACATTCTGCAATCGTTCAAATCCTCGTGGAAATCAAGCAAAAAAATTTACAGCGTCCGAGCATGAATACATTATTTGTTATGCAAAAAACATCAATCAAATAAAACCACTTGGTTTTTTTAAAACAGAAGAAGAGTTTAATAGCGCAGACGATGGTGGAGCCTTTGCGGAAACAGGATTGAGAAAGCGTGGTGCTGGAGCAAGGCGACAAGATGCTCCCAATCAATATTTTCCAATTTACTTTTGTGAAATTACTGGCGAAATAAGTATAGATAAAATAGAAAATTTAGCGATTAAGAGAGCCTTAAAACTTTTTAAAATAAAAGAGGACGATTGGCATGTTAATGTCCAAGCTCTTTCTGGTAGTCCGGCTAATTTTGCACTTTATTGCGCTCTTATTCCTCTTGGGGGCAAGATAATGGGAATGAAATTATCTTCCGGAGGACACCTAACTCACGGCTATAAATTATCTATGACAGGAAAGATTTGGAAAAGTATTCAATATGAAGTTAATCCTAAAACTGAAGTTATAGATTATGAAGATTTAAAAAAGATAGCTATTAAAGAGAAACCAGATTTAATAGTTTGTGGGTTTACGGCCTATCCAAGAATTGTAGATTTTAAAAAATTTAGACAGATAGCAGAT
>SACC01000135.1 GCA_009928745.1 Clostridia bacterium | reverse complement strand
AGGCTATACTATCCCTAGTACCTTCAAGCAAATAATTAGCAGTATCCTTGATAACTGGCGAAACTTCATTCGAAGTATATCTGGCGATTTTGCCCATATATGCGAATTTTAGTATCATACTGCCAACACCTAACATAGGTATGCCGATAAAGCCTAGGAAAAACAGTCTTGGCATTTGAAAAGTACCGAATTTCATAAAAAATTCAATCATGCTAGTTGCCATTAGCAGTCCGCCTATTATTACCAAAGCGAATCCTATTACTTTGAATTTTTTCTTTTTGTTTTCATCGTTATTCACTACTGTCGCCTCCAAAATATACTTATAACATAATATGAAGTATTATCTATAAAATACAACTACAGGGAAATCTTCAACAGATATTCTATATATCGCTTCGGATAAAAGCTCGGGAAATGCTAGTAATTCTACTTTTTTTATGCAGTTACAATAGTACGCGCCTGCGCCGCCGATTGCTACAAAATATACTACGCCCGCAGTTTTAATGGCGTCATAGACTGCTTGACTTCGCTCACCCTTGCCGATTGTCGCAATCAATCCTTTTTCTATCAGTAAAGGTGTCACGCTGTCCATTCGCTTGGAAGTAGTAGGACCCGCGCTGCCGATAGGTCTGCCCTCCGTTGCCGGACTTGCGCCCATATAATAGATACATTCTCCGTCGAAATTAACAGGCAATGGCATATTCGACTTAATCATATCACGGATTTTGTTATGCGCCGCATCGCGCATAACAAGCATACTGCCGCTTAATAAAACTCTGTCTCCAATATCAAGTTCGGCAATTTTATCCTTCGTCAATGGAAGCGTTGCTATCTTTAATCCGTCCATAATTACTCCGGCTTGTAGGAATCTTTTAGTCCCACGACCATATTGAATGCGATGTTATCAGCCGTACTGCTGGCTGCCGTCATATAATAACCGCATCTCATAAACTGATAATGCATATAAGGCTTAGTATCCTTTAGCGCGGCTTCTGCTTTTGCGCCCGTAACAACTTTTTTGCTGTTCTTGTTAATCCTTTGAGAAAAATCTCTGCCGTCGTTAATATCGTCCAGCAAATAATCAAACTCATTAATCGTCACGTCAACCGCGCTCTTTGCATCCACCCAATGAATAGTCCCTTTCACCTTAATATTAGCGTTTGCCCCGCCCGATTTGCTATCCTCAAGAAGTGTGCAATGTACTTCAAGTCCGCCCTTTTCGTCTAGTCCGTGGCTAACGTATTTTATTATATATGCGCCCTTTAACCGCACCATACCGTCGGGCTTCAGACGGAAATATTTTGGCGGAGGATTCTCGTTGAAATCTTCACTGTCAATATATATCGTATTACTAAAACTAATTTTATGCGTACCAGCTTCGGGGTTCATAGGATTATTCTCTATGTCAAGCTCTTCGCTTCCCTCGTAATTATCGATAATGAGCTTAACGGGTGTTTTTACTACCATTGCGCGTAATGCGCGTTCGTTAAGATACTCTCTGACGCAATGCTCTAGTAGCGCCGCATCTACCTCGCTGTTACTCTTAGCTACTCCGATTCTACCGCAAAAATCCCTGATAGCGGCTGGCGGATAGCCTCTTTCACGCATACCGCTGATTGTCGGCATTCTCGGATCGTCCCATCCCTCAACTACACCTTCCTCAACCAGCTTTTTAAGGTAACGTTTGCTCATTATGGTACGCGTAAGATTAAGTCTTGCGAATTCAATCTGTCTGGGACCGGGATTATAACCGCAATTAATTTTTACCCAGTCGTAAAGAGGTCTGTGATCCTCGAATTCAAGCGTGCAGATAGAATGTGTTATTCCCTCAATAGCGTCGCTTATCGGATGCGCAAAATCGTACATAGGATAGATGCACCATTTGTCGCCTGTGCGGTGGTGAGTCGCTCTCAATACACGATAAATTACAGGGTCGCGCATATTGATATTCGGACTCTTCATATCAATTTTTGCCCTTAATACTTTTGCGCCGTCTGCAAAGTTGCCGTCGCGCATTGCTTCAAAAAGCCAGAGATTTTCCGCTATACTTCTATAGCGTGAGGGACTTTCCTTGCCAGGCTCAGTTAAAGTTCCACGGCTTGCGCTGATCTCCTCTGCGCTCATATCACAGACAAAAGCCTTGCCGTCTTTTATAAGTTCGACGGCGTGTTCGTACATTTTTTCAAAATAATCAGATGCGTAAAGCTCCCTGTCCCACTCGAACCCCAACCACTTAATATCGCGCTTGATAGCGTCAACATACTCTATATCCTCTTTAGTCGGATTGGTATCGTCGTAACGCAGATTGCATTCGCCGTGATATTTTTCTTTGATACCAAAATTTATGCACAGACTTTTAGAGTGACCGACGTGCAAATAGCCGTTAGGCTCGGGCGGAAAACGCGTAACGATACCGCTATGCTTACCGTTTGCCAAATCCTCGTTAATAATACTTTCTATAAAATTTACACTTTCGTTTTCCATATATACCTCAAGATAATCCGTTGATTATTCCGTTTTCGTCAATCGTCATGGCTAACGCCATCGGTTTTTTGGGTAGCCCCGGCATAAGCATTACCGAACCGCATTGAACTACCGCAAAACCGGAACCTGCGCGTATATTCACTTCGGTTACAAGGAATGTAAAACCGCGCGGTCTTCCCAACAAGTTTTTATCAGGACTTAGCGAAAACTGGGTTTTTGCAATACAAATTGCAAGCTTGCCGTAACCGTTCGCCTCGGCTTCGCGTATATCGCTCTCCGCTTGTTCGGTATATTCCACCTTTTCCGCGCCGTAGATATTCTTTGTCACCTTATCGATTTTTACCTTAATATCGTCCTCTGCCTCGTAGCAAAAGCCTAACTGATAGTGCTTTTCCGCTTCCTCAACGACAGCGTTTGCAAGCTCTAATGCGCCGACCCCGCCTTTAGTAAAAGCGTAGGAAATCACTGCTTTTACACCCAAGCCCTTGCAATAGTCCTTGATAAACTCAATTTCTTGATCGCTGTCCGTGTAAAAATGGTTAATACACACGACAATCGGGGTATAAAATACGCGTTTAATGTTGTCAATATGGGCTTCAAGATTAATTATTCCCTTTTCTAGCGCTTCTATATTTTCATTTTTGAGATTTTCTTTCAATATACCGCCGTTATACTTGAGCGCTCTTACCGTAGCAACGAGAACAACAGCGTCGGGTTTTATCCCTCCGGTACGGCATTTTATATCGAAAAACTTTTCTGCGCCGAGATCTGCGCCGAAGCCTGCCTCGGTTACTGCGTAGTCGGCAAGTTCAAGCGCCGCGCGAGTAGCGATAAGACTGTTACAGCCGTGCGCAATATTTGCGAAAGGTCCTCCGTGAATAAATGCGGGCGTCCCCTCTATCGTTTGCACAAGATTCGGTTTTATTGCGTCTTTAAGCAGTATTGTAAGACATTCTTCTGCCCCGATATCCTTAACGGTGACCGTCTTACTATCTGCCGTGAAACCGACAATTATTCTTGATAACCTAACTTTCAAATCCGCAATATCATTAGCAAGACATAACGTGCTCATAATTTCGGATGCGGCGGTAATTGTAAAGCCCGACATATGCGGCGTATCGCTCTTACCGTCACCCGCGTTGCAAATTATGTTACTTAGCGATCTGTCGCTGATATCCATACATCTTTTGAATATCATTTTATCAATACCTTGCTCGTTGCCGTTGAAAATATGATTATCAACAAGCGCCGCAAGCAAATTATTAGCAGCGGTAATCGCGTGTAAATCACCTGTAAAGTGAAGATTGATATCTTCCATTGGCAGCACCTGACTGTAGCCTCCGCCGGCGGCGCCGCCCTTGATACCGAATACAGGACCTAGCGACGGCTCACGCAAAGCAAGACACGCAATATGCCCAATCTGGCTTAACCCGTCGGCAAGTCCTATTGCCATTGTGGTTTTGCCTTCGCCAGAGGGCGTAGGGTTAATGGCAGTGACAAGCACCAGCTTGCCATATGATTTTGAAGCGTAGCTTGATATTTTTGCCTTATATTTGCCATACACCTCGATGTTTTCTTCGCTTATTCCGAGCTTTTTAGCAATTTCCGTTATAGGTTGCAATTTGGCTTCCCGTGCAATTTCAATATCCGTATTCATCAATGTCCTCCGCAGTTAGATGGATAAACTATCACTTCCGCCTTCATTTTTTCTTCTCCCACTCGACTAAAGCCGAATTTTTCATAATAAGCATCGTAATAATCTATATATAAAGGTATACCCGACACCGTCAGCATATACATAAAAGCCCTTGTAAAAAAGTCGCCTTTCTTTTGCTTTCTATGCTCGGGAAGAATGCCGATTAAGCGCACTATTGCGCCGCCTTCATATAGATTCGCAACGGCAAGCCCAATTTCTTTGCCATTCTCGACAAGCGCAACGATTATACCGTCGGGAAAAGTCGTTTCACCGCCGAAAATACGCATAAAAAGTTCAGTAACCTTGTTTTTTTCTTCAACATAGCTAAGCTCTAACATAACAACTTAATTTTAATTTATGTAAGCTAAAAAGTCAATAAAAAAGACTGCCGACAAATTAATTGTCGGCAGTCTTGATTTTAGCTTGTAATGAACAGAAGATTAAGTGAATATACCTTGAAATTTTAGATTTAACCATCTCTGGTGAGATTGTACTATCTCACAGTGATTAGGATTTCTCCTAACCTCGACAAAGCTGTTCTCACAGCTCCTTAAAAGGAGGTGATCCAGCCGCACCTTCCGATACGGCTACCTTGTTACGACTTCACCCCAGTCGCTGGCCTTACCTTAGGCGGTTGCTTCCTTGCGGTTAGCTCGCCGACTTTGGGTACTACCAACTCCCATGGCGTGACGGGCGGTGTGTACAAGACCCGGGAACGCATTCACCCCGACATGCTGATTCGGGATTACTAGCAACTCCGACTTCATGTGG